>JARVJW010000030.1 GCA_029775955.1 Nitrososphaeria archaeon
CATCAATCAGGCATAGTGTAGTACAATGGCAGGGTTCCAGAATGCCCGGCAATTGTGGAATCAACAATATGAAATCATGACCCAAGTACTTCTACATAATCAGGAGCAGGGAAGGAGACCAAAAGGCAATAATAGAAGTGGCTAAGAAGATGCTGAAGATAATATGGTTCATGCTCACTAGAAGAGTACAAATCAACTGACAGGAAACCAAAAAGCTTAACAGGATAGCATACTGATGGCAAAGGCTCAGGACAACCTATAGAAGCGTCTATCGTAAGTGTTTTTCAATTATGCAAGACTTATCAGACATTAGTTAAAGGTGAAACATTACCACTTGCAAAAGTACTGCAGAAGTAGATATATTTATAAGATGCTCACAGAGGTTCTGTGAAGAGTGGGTTTTCCGGATCACTGTTGATAAAGTGCCTTAATAGCGCTTAATTTTATGTTGGCTGATGTCAAGTCATTCGGGGGTTCAGCCAGGGGTTCAAGTACCTTTTTTACTATTTTTTCTGCCATATTTCTTATTATAATGTTTTCATCTTGTTTTTCCTTTTTTAGCAGTTTCATTGCATTAAGCGATTCGTTTAAAGCCATTTTGTATGCATAAGCGTATATACTTTGTATGCTCCCTTCAAGCCTTCTATAATATACATTACTGTATATCCTGTCTGCGGTTTCATTTATGACACGATTTAATTCATCAGGATAGTTGACTTTGAAATCGTATAGCAATTTGGCTATAAAGTCCATATCCCATAACTCAAACCCCAAATCGCTGATAGCAGGGTCAATGCTTCTGGGCACTGAAAGGTCAACCAGCAGCTTTATGTTACTTGGCACGTTTATTGCGGTTAAGAGGTAATTTTCAGCGTTGGTAGCTGAAATTACCACCTGGGAATCTTCCAGAGCTAAGCTAAGAGAGTCATAGCTGACAATTTTTGCTCCTGCAAGTTCACTTGGCAGCCAGGTCCTTTTGGTAACTATGTATGAGTTGCTGACATAATCCTTAAGTGACTTATAAACTTCCTGAGCTGTCCTTCCTGATCCCACAATTGTAACATTGAACCCAGACCCCATATCTTCCCTTATTCTAGTAGCAATAATATTACCTATATCTTCCCCCTCTGCCCTCACTTCATACAACTTTCTTATATTCCAACTAGCCTTGATGACTGAGCTGAAAATAGATCCCAGTGCAGAGCGAGCAAGCTTTAATTTCTGGTATTTTACCATTGCAGATTTGACTTGATGTGTTATGCCCTCTTCCCCAGGCAACAGGGAATCCATCCCCAGCGAAACCTTTAAAATATGTCTTACTACTTCCTGACCACTCATAAAATAAACTGTATGATTGTTTTTTAGTACCTCATTCATGACATCGTTTAATTTATAGGAATCAACTACAGCATAAAGCTCAACCCTGTTACAGGTGGTTAGCAAAATAGCCTCATTTAGGGGTAGGCTGCCACTTTTAATTTGATGCATTAGACGTTCCTGAATTTTTTCCCTTTCTACCACAGGGGCAGTCCTAAATGATGAACCGTAAAGCAACAGTTCACTTGTTTTCCTGTATATCATTTTATTCTGTTTGACCGAATTATAAGTTAAACTTATCTATAATTTGCTACATCCTGTTCCCACAGTTTCTTTTTAACTTCATAAACATCTCGCCCATAAATTGACTTTGCCGGATTTCCGGCAACAACTGTCTCTGGGGCAACATCCCTTATTACAACTGACCCCATGCCAACAACTGATTTCCTTCCAATTTTTATGCCAGCTTTTATGACTGAGCCGGCTCCCAGTGCTGCTGAGTCTTCAACAATTACCCCTATCATTCTGTTGCTGGGAGGGTAAGGATCGTTGGTAAGTACAGCATTTGGCCCTATGAAGACGCCATTGCCAATGACAGACAGTGGGGCTATGTAAACAAGACCTTCAATTCTGACATTATTGCCTATTTTTACATTATAATCAATGTGTGCCAGTGATCCAATTGTAACATTGTCTCCAATCTCAGTGTTGTCACCTACATATGCAAAATTCCAGATTTTAACGTTATTGCCAATCTTGACATTTTTTCCTATAAAATTTATTACTGACATGGCCTATATTTTTGGAATGTCCTTAAAAACTTATGCACATCCTTCAACTCAACACTTAAAGTTTTTATAATCCATTATAGAAGATAGTGGAAGTGCCGCCGTAGCTCAGATTGGTAGAGCGGCTGACAAAAAGGCCGAAGCTGTTAAACCTGCAGAAACCAGCAGGTCGCCCGTTCGAGTCGGGCCGGCGGCGATCTTTAACTCAGCGAGCGGGAAATCCACTTGGATAAAAGCGAGCAAAAGTATTTATAATCATACAGCTATAATAGGACAATAGCTTGTAGCTCAACTCCTGTTAATGCAATTCCTCTCCGTAGGACGGGTCCAGCAGGCGAGTTCCTTCCTTCCCTACATGGACTGAAACTTGCTGTACAGTAACACCTTCAGTGACAGCTCAGCCT
>JARVJW010000131.1 GCA_029775955.1 Nitrososphaeria archaeon
GTGTTCACAACTTTCGGAACAGAAAAACCATGATGAAAAGACTCAAGGAGAACTTGTTGAAGACTTAATTACGACAGTTTCACACTTTGCTGGAAGGCTCTATGGAATGAGAAGCCATAGGTATGGGAAGGTTATTGATGGTGTCAAGAAGCTTGTTGGTTAAAGCGTACTCAATGCCACATGACCTTGAGGTAAATGGGCTTATAGAGGATTACATGCACAAACTCTATCCTGGATGAGTTATGGAAGTTGTATGGAAGAGGAAGGATAAAGCTTTTGGAAAAAGGCTTAGTATCTTGAAGGATGGGCCTATTCCAAGCATTACGTGGACTCAGCAATAAAACAAGCTTATTCCGTGCTTGAATCGTGGAGGAAAGGATACATCCGTGGGCGAGCAGTAAAAAATAGGCCTGAACTGAAGATTCGTTAGAGTTAAGGGAACGCTTTACAGTTACAGGAATGGGATTTCAGTGAAACCTTACGAAGAGAGTATAGATTTAAGGGCGTGGTGTTGGGATAAATGGCTTAGGCGAACTCATACAGCCTAACCGTTAGAAAAAAAAACAGGACTAAAGGTTGAAAAACCAATATCATGGGACACAAACCTCCTAGATGGCTATGATGGCGAAAGGCATCATTCAATAAATTTGAAGTAAATTTACACTATACACAGAACATATGAGCTGAAGAGAAGAATTATCCAGAGGCTTCCAGAACTAAAAAGAAGTTCATTAATACAGTTCAAGGGAGAATAGGGTCAATAGCATTTTGCATAAACTTGCAAACCAGTTATCAGATAGGACAAATGTTTTCGAGGATTTAAAAAATTTCAAGGGAAAAATAGCTAGGACAAAAAGCAGAATAGCAAACACGATTATATAAAACTCTGTAGAATACAAGCCAGCATGGAATGGGTATGAGACTGGCTTATGGTACATCAAAAACCTGCTCCAGATGCGGGTATTATAATAAAGAGGGGCAAGCACATTCAAATTGCGGGCTTATAATCGATAGGCAGAAAAATGCATCAATAAACATAGGAACAAATTCCTTTGTGGGGAGTCGTAGGTTCCCCCCGAAAGGAGCCAAGCTCGATGAGTTCTCCGATGAACCCAGAGGAGGATAAGAGCGATGAGGCTCAGGAACTGAGTATGGATTCCATACATATTCATACTTAATTCAGAACACTTTATTAGCTATGTTGGTTGCCATAGAACTTCCCATTATTCCAAGCCCAATGAACCCCATGTACGCAGAGGGATTTGTAGACCGGTTACAAGGCAGTGGAATTGAATTTCTTGATGCACCTGTAACTAGGGGGATGTTGGTGCTAGGAACGCTTACCAATATTTGAGCAAGCTCATGCCTTTCAGGTA
Source organism: Nitrososphaeria archaeon (assembly GCA_029775955.1). Taxonomy (GTDB): domain Archaea; phylum Thermoproteota; class Nitrososphaeria; order Conexivisphaerales; family UBA164; genus KM4347-05. Next base: position 1,377 of record JARVJW010000131.1, read on the forward strand.
TGGAATGAATTGCGGTCACTAAGTTTATAAACAATCTACATATTGTGTAAGTAATGATTAAGGCTCTCAAAGGGAGATTGTATCCCAATGAACAGCAGAAGGTTTTATTGAAAAAGCACTTTGGGGCATGCCGTTGGGTGTATAACCATTTCCTCGAAGTCAGAGATAAGTATTGTGAACACATTGACAGGGGGCTGACAGTTTTTGAGACCATGAAGATGCTTACGGCATCAAAGGATGTCACATGGCTAAATGAAGTCAATTCACAGAGCCTACAACATTCCCTTGTGAAACTCGATGTTGCATTCAAATCAACGCGGATTACCAAAAATCAAAAAAAGGCAATCAGTACTTTATCGTGCCATCTGGATTCAAGGCCGGGAAAAAATTGATCGTTCCAAAATTTCCTGATGGGATAAAATACAGGGATAACTCTGCTATACCAAAGAAGCAGGTAATTGTGAGGAAGGATGTTGACCGCTATTACGCATCCACACAGTACGAAACCACTGAGGCTCCTGAAAAGGGAGCTGGCATCGTTGGTATTGACATGGGCATTTGCAACGCTAGCAGATGGATTGCAGGTAGAACCACTGAATTCTATGAGGAAGCACGAAAAGAAGTTGAAAAGGGAACAGAGAAGGCTGTCGAAAAACAGGATAAAACAGAGAGAGCGCAGAAAATATATCAGCAGATAAGAGATATAATGACGGATTTCAACCATAAGGTGTCAAGTGCAATAGCCAAGCACTATGGCACAGTGATTGAAGGCTTAAATGTTCAGGGAACGCAACAAAACCACCATCTTGCAAAGAGCATACCGAATCTGGGATGGTATCAGTTCGAGGAAATGCTGGAATATAAACTCTCTTGGAGAAACGCTGAACTGATTGAAATAGGACGTTATGAATCATCTTCAAAGATGTGCTCTGAATGTGGAAACGTGAAGCTCTTTGAAAGAATATTGTGATATGTGGTCTTTCAATGGACAGGGATTTGAATGCTGCTATAAACATCCTGAAATTGGGTCTAATGGAAGTAGAAAAACCAGAATTTACACATGTGAAAAGCTACGGTGAACTCAAAAGGAGGTTGCCACTCTATGAAGCAGGAACCTTCCAAGGGTGAAATGATGTCAGTAACCATGGGAGAAAAGGGAGTACATGCATTGTTAAAACTGTATGATGGTTTAGCCCAGTTAAATGAAATGCATTGAAAATGAGCTTACTACAAAGCTTGATAATATAGCTCAAAAGACAGGTGCCTTCAGGGGCCTTTCTAGGGGCTGCAGGTATTATACCGGTGATTATCCCTGGCTGGCTAGATATGACATATTTAGAAAAAGGATAGTAATAAATGAAAAATTTCTAAATTTGTTGACAATAGATGAAGCCCTAGCTGTTCTTGTGCATGAAGAAGCGCACGCTGTGCAGAGGGCAGGGTATCTCTTACGGGCAATGTTTGTTATAATTTTTTCTACAGTTTTAATTTTTACTATAACACAGATAGAGTTTGCCATTCTTAGTTTACTTCCACAACAAGCTGGCATTGCATTGCTATTAGCCTTAACGCTGGTCGACCTGGGCATTATACTGCCGCTTGTGATAAAGGTTGCCTCGTGCGCATTTAACCTAAAGCGCTTTGAAATGGAGGCAGATGCCCTTGCAGCCAGAGAGGTTGGCAAAGACCAGCTTATCTCTGCTCTTGAAAAAGCTCAGGGGGCAATCAGGCATATTCCGGATTCAGCGCCAAGGAAGCTGTTCAGATGGTGGATAAATTATGTAGATTCATGCGTGCACCTGCCATATGAGAAAAGGCTAAAATACATTAGGGAAGTTTAGAGTTTGCCTGCAGGTTCAGCTGTTCCAAAATCTCCAGTGCTCCATCGCAGTATTCCTTTTCTGTAACCATTTTTGCAATTGCCTTTAGCCTGGCATCAGAGTTTCCAAGGGCTACCGGCAAATCTACCATCTTTAGCATGGAGATATCATTTTCGTCATCTCCTATAGCTATTTTTTGTACTTCACCCAGACCCATAGCTTCTGTGATCCTTGATATTCCAAAGCCCTTATTAATAAACTGAGGCATTACCATTATGGAGTTTTTGTTTTTTTCTATTGAGAAATTAACATTTTGAGATTTGAGCGTATCCCTTACCAGGGGCTCAGCATCCTTTAATGCATAACATATTACTTCACCAAAATAAACCATGTCCTTAACTTTATTCAGAGCCTTTTTGATTTGCTCTGATTCGTTTTTTCCAAAAATTTCCTTTTTTTCATTATAATATATTATAGCCCCATTTTCAGCGATAAGCCCATCAGCAAAATCGTGCAGCTTGCTCTGCAAAAATTCCAGCGTCCTACCTGAGGCCACTATAAATTTCAGATTTCTAGTTTTTCTCAATTTTATGACCTTATCTATAACTTGGCTACAGAGCTCAAGTTCCTTGTCAGTAATTGTCCTGTCATAATCAGTAAACAGCGCTATCATTTGAGCATTACGGCTCAAGAATTTGATACAATGTCTGCAATCTGCATCAGGTTTTTTACCTTTATGACATTACTCATATTGATATTTATTTCGTGCCCGTTTGTTAGAAGGAACCCAGTACGAGTAACTTTAAACATGCTGGCGTCATATTCTGTATCGCCAACTGAAAAGCTTTCATGTGGATTTATGCCATTTTTTCTCATGTACCTTAATATTACCTTGTCCTTTTTTAGCGGTTCAACTGGCGCATCGCCATAGCCGGTTAAACAGTTATTTTTATCTACATCCAGGCTATTGCTAAAAACTACGCCTATCTTAAGTTCTTCAGCCACTTTTTTTGCAAATATGTCAAGGCCGGCTGTGACCATTACTGGCACTATTTTTCTTGAGGCTATTTTATTTACAAGGGCCCTTGCATCATCTCTCACGGTTATAAACCGCGTCATTTCTCGCAGTTCCTGTAGGCTCACCTTTCCCCTTGTTGATATCCAGCTTTTTACATCCATTTTCATCAATTCCACATAAGATATTTTCCCCATAAGGTACGCATCGAGCCAGCCGGAACCCTTAACCCCAAGCTCCCTGTAAATAAGCTCCCATGTGTTTTCGTTGATTAAGGTTCCATCCATATCGAAGAAACCCACTCGATATTGAGTAGACATACTAAGGCTCTAATTTAATTTAATGGGTTAATTAATGTTTCTGAACGCCATAACTTGTAGCCCTACTTATGTTAATGCAATTCCTTCTCCCAGGTCTAGCGCGCGCTTTCTTACCTTCCTTACATATATTTGAGCAAGCTCATGCCTTTCAGGCATGGAATGAATTGTGACTAATAAATTTATAAAAAGTGTTAATATAATCAAAGGCACTACAGAATTCACGCATGTGAAAAGCTACGGTGAACTCAAAAGGAGGTTGCCACTCTATGAAGCAGGAACCTTCCAAGGGTGGGAGGATGTCAGATATATTGGAACCTGCTGTACAGCAAAACTTTCAGCTCTGCCTTCTGAGCTAGAAATAAGCTTACGCTGTAACCATCTTGAATACCAAGAGGAATATTTACGCTATCTACATCCTTGGCCAGCTTGACATTTGACTTCTTGGCGCTGTCTACAGCGTTATCCTCCAGGTAGGCTCTATGCCGTTTCTGAAAGGTTATAATTTCTTATAACCCTCATTCGGAGCGTTGACCTTCAAGCCCGCTCCGGCCACTTTAGGCTCACGGCCGGTGTACAGGTATTCATCCTTCAAAGAAGGCCATCCGCATTCACGGTAAACGGGTAGCCGCAGGCCACGCAGGGTTATGGCCAGCCTATCCCTGTCGTAGTCCACGCCACAGGTTTCGCATTTCGATATCCCTCAGCTTATCACCACAGACAGGACACTCCGAAGTTCCTCTTGGGTTCACATAAACGGTCTTGAATGAGGACATGTATTCAATCATCTTCTGGTAAAGCCTTTCATTTGTTCAACTTTGTCCTGCCCTTATTGTTTCCACTAGTCCAAGTCTTCAAAGGTAAACGATGCGTCAGGGTTTTCCTTCACAGTAGCAAGGCATCATTGACGCGGTTCTTCTGCCTACCTCTGGCCTGGCGCAGTTTCCTGTACTTCTTCTGTCTATTGTGCTTCAGTAGGCTCTTCCTCCCTGAGTCGTTCTGTATGTGCTGTGTCAGTTCATTTCAGCGTAGCATGCCGTTACTCAGCAAACGTGGAATCTACTGTGGAGAAGTCCTGCGCCACGAAGCTAGGCTCCTTTCCGATATGGTTAACACATACAAAATTGTCAGTCAGCAAGAGTTCTGAAGCTTTGCTCTTGCTGTATGCCAGGAAGTGCTTGTTCTCAGTGTTTATTGGGACGTAAGCGTAATGCCCGGGCTGGAGCGTTGCTTTGTCACCTTTGAACAGCTCGCCGTCAATCCTCATTTCAAGCTTCTTCACAACAGGTATCCTCAGCTCGCCATGATGGTTCTTCTTGTATTATCAGGCAACGGCAGAAACGAGGTTAAAGTGGTGAATCGCAAAATCATAGTTTGACGCGAACCATGGCTTGACCTCAATGCAATTGGCGAAGGTATCCTATTGTAATATGTATAGCCATTTCATAGGCAACTTCAATAGCATACCTTATCGCGCTCTGCATGTCCGTGAGGTACTTCCTCTTGTGGCTCATAGTGTCCGACAATTGTCCTCCCTGGATTTCCATGGATGGCTCATGGCTTTATCACCTTCAGTATTTCCTTTATCTTCATATATATTATAGCTACTCATAAAGGTCATCGTGGCTGTTTCTAACCTTTTTAAGTGTAGTTCACGTTATTGCTTTTTTAATATCCTCAGAATTTATTATTTTTGCTCCATATACACTTACAAAGTATTTTTCCCATGATTGGTCAATCCTAGCTGCAACAGCGTCTCTTACTACAAAAATGGAATATCCCCTGAAAAAAGCATCTGCTGCAGTGTGCCTTACACATATATCTGCATCAAGCCCTACAAGCACTATTGTATTGACCTTATTTGACCTAAGTATGAAGTCAAGAGATGTTCCAAAGAACCCAGAATAGGTATGCTTTTCTATTATATATTCCCCTTCTTTGGGAGCAACTTCTGAAAAAACCTTCGATCCTTCAGTACCGGCCATCGCATGCGCGCCCCACACTCTTATCTCAAAATCATTTATGTAGTGGCTATCATTCACATAAATAACAGGTAATTTATTGGCCCTAAATACATCAAGCACCAGTTTTGTAGCCCTTACTGTGTTAATGGCTCCAGTAGATTTTAATGCGCCCTCTATAAAGTCGTTTAGCATGTCTACTATTATCAAAGCAACTTTCATATAATAAATGTAAATATTACTATTAATTAATCTTTTTTATGATTTAACTCAGCGAGCGGGAAGTCCCCTTGACTTGGCAATGGGATGAAAACGAGTGCTTTGTTGCATATATCAAAAAATAGTTAATTTGTTAATAGTTCCAAATTTAAATTAAAGGAATTATTTATTTTAAATCAGCAATTTATCCTGATTTTTAAATAATTAACCCAACTTTTAATTAATGCAACAAAGCATATGGAACTAAACCTATAAATATAGTAATAATCTTCCGGCTTTGACAATGTCAAAAAAAATTAAATAGGGCGCTTTAAGAATTATAATACAGTGTCAGTACAATCTCCAGTGTTGTATGGATTGTCCACTGAGGGGGTAAACTTTGTTAAAAAAAGGTATGCAAAAAGTTTTCCGGTGATTGATGAATCATTAAGGTTAACAGTTGCAACAATAGACAGCAACCTACAAGTAGAATTAAATTCAAAGCGTGAATTGAGCGATATTGTTCCTGCCAGTGAGACAATAAGTAAGGCAAAGGAAATTTTTTTTGCGCCAAAGGCAAAAAAGTGGGGACAGGATTGGTGGGAAGAAATATTACATCATGTAAAATTTATAGGTAATAACATAGGTCAAGGTCAACACTTCATAAATTTAATGCCATTAGCTCGAGGCAAAAATGAGCAGTTGATAAATACTATAGAAACCGTTAGTGGGTTAAGTGCTGGTAAGGATTTTGGATATCATTATATGCCTTTGCCAGAAAATATGGCAATTATTGCTTCGTTATGGAATGGTGATCCGTATGAATGGTCAGGCGAACAAGCTACACTCGATAAAGGAGAGACCAGCTATCTGATTAAATCAATAGGATATTACTTGAAACTATTTGAAGAAGTTTGGCTTAACCAATCTAGATCTATTTTTATTTCTGATTATTCAAAGGGAATATTCCCTTTAACATTATCACTGGAAAGCTTTGATAAGGGTTCAAGCTTACACGACATTGCCAACGTACTGTTTAAGTCATCCTATGATTATGTTAATCGCATTGTGAATGATATAAAGCTGAAATTAAGGGAAGATGCAGTAAAACCAGCCAGGGCAGTAATATATATAATTTGGGAACTGGATGATTATGAGCTATTTGATGAATCGCATTATTTGAGGGCAAAGCTCGTTGCTCGGTTAGAAGAGCATTTTGGAGAAGTAATACCTCTTTCGCTCAAGAAAATGGAAAACCTAATTTTAAATTATTCCGTTTCCAAAGAAAGCTTGATATTAGCTTGCACAAAGATGTCAGCAAGCTCACTTATTAACAGCGATGTAAGCAATAAGGTGGTACCGGGAGTAATTTGATATTTAGGAACAATAGCACGAAAGTCCTCTGGCTAAAAAATGAGTTAAGATCTAATCACGATCATTTACAAGTATTTTTCTATTTACGTTGTCAACTACTAAAAGGAGTTGCTGGCTTTCCCGTAGGCCCGAGCTAACGATTGGCTGGTTGACAGCAGCACTCAGATTTACCTTCAATGTTCCCTGAGGCATTTAATTGAAAGCCACAGTTCAGGCAATTAAAAGACCCTTTCTGTTGTTCTTATCAATGTAACTACATTTTGAGCATTTCTGCGATATAGGGTCCACAAACAACACCTTTTTGCCAATTGCCTTGCATTTAATGAATTGCTTGAGGAGACCGAGCTTGAATCTCCTCCCCCTGTTTCTCATCTTCTTTGGCTCAAGACGTCAAATGACATATTTTGATATTACATGGTTAAGCGCGAACCGTCTTTGCAGTGAGCATAACGAGTGCCCACGTGCTGTAATCTCTTTCTGTTGTATTGATGCCTTTACCCCTCGCTTTGAATTGAAGAACTTTGACAGAACAGCTACACCTATCTATCCCACAAATTTTTACCCCTTTTCTATCTGAACCAGTAAGGACGTTTTCCTTTATTTTATAGTGAGCTGGCATTAGTGCATTAGCACTTATATTTTCCAATCAATGGAGAATTGGCAACTGGAAAGACCAACTTTCCCTTTACAGTTGTTAAGGAGACTGTAAGTCAGGGTAGAACGTTCTATTGTATATGAAGACCTGCGGATTGGCTTGCTCCGTCCGCTTCAGATGCTGCATATTTGTTTGCACCAGAGCGGACAGAAGTGTGGGGATCGCTTACCTGTTTGTATGTGCCAGCTTATTGTATGCCTTTTCAAAGAATCATTTGTCATGCTTTCCTAAATTGCATTCCGTTTGTAGGAGAGATTGGTCATAGGGAAGCTTAATGGTCCTGAACATTGTATTGTAGTTTATTAATATTTATGTTCACTTTCATCCATAAATAGTGTGGGTTTTCCCGCTAACTGTTAATAATATAATAAGTTAAATATATTAGAAAGTGAACTATAACTAACTAAAGTCCATATCTAATTATTAAAAATGACTCTAAAACAGCTGACCCGTAAAGCATTATTATAGAACCCGCTAGATATTCCATAGATTTTATAATATAACGGTTTCTCATTTGGGGAATGGCATTAGCCGCTTTAAATAAATATAATCCACCTATCATGGCTATAATGTATGAAGATAATTCTGTAAATGTGTCCGGGGCAAGTACAACCGATACTGGACCCAAGAACCACAGGTGATATCCACCATACATTTCTGTAAAGGAGAGACCCCATAGCAAAGACGCAGTATCGACCATTGACATGGAAAGAACAAAGGGCCCTATTAATGGAATAAACGATATGACGTCTATCCTAATATTGTTAAGAAATATAACAGAAGCCATGCCCAGTATTGTATTTTGCCCCTCCCTTACAGAAAGAAGGGTTTGTTCAAAGCTATTTATGGATTGAGGCAATAATTTTGCCATGTAGAACCCCGGCATGGTGCCTATAAATATTAAAAATGAATAAAAAAGAAGAATTGTGCCTGCATATGTAAGTACCTGCCTTTCTCCAGTGTTATAATAGATAGCAAATGTAAAGATAAATCCTATTATAACAGGAAAGATATACCAATATACTTCAGATATGGTATTATAATTAAAAAATATTAGCCCAGCAATCATTAAAATTAAAGAGATTAAAGTAATAAGCGGAATCAAGACGTAAGGTTTTTGAACGTTAAATATCTTTGAAATCATGTTATTCTTGCGTCCTTCACTTTCCACGTTTAAAAAACATCCATCTCTTATTATTAAAATTTTTCTTAAAATTTGGTTTTTAGGCATAATCCTAAAATGTGGTCAGGTTGAGCAGGTTAACCACAAACCTGCAGTGAACTGTGTATCCTTTGAGCGATGCCTGCACTTGCAGAGAATCCGGGTTCTCCCCTTTGTAAAAGCGTTAGCCTCTTAACCTGTCATCATTCCCCTGTCTAAAGCATCCTTCCAAACTTTATCCGAATGCAAGGCTTATAAGCATGATAGGTAGAAGACCTTTTTATGTTTTTGCCCATTTTTAGCTTGTAACCTAATTTTACACTTTTGTTAACTATTTTTATCATCATCTGATTTATGGTGTCTGTCGTCAAGCGCTGCCTTGTCCTGGAACGATTAAACACTAAAAAGGGGAACATGATCCTGGGCTTCCTGGAATTTAGAGAGGAGTTGCAGGATATAAAATTTGAGCGGCTGGGGTTAGAAACAGCCACGATGACCTTTATGAGTAGCTATAATATATATGAAGATAAAGTACTGAAGGCGATAAAGCCATGAGCCATCCATGGAAATCCAGGGAGGACAATTGTCGGACACTATGAGCCACAAGAGGAAGTACCTCACGGACATGCAGAGCGCGATAAGGTATGCTATTGAAGTTGCCTATGAAATGGCTATACATATTACAATAGGATACCTTCGCCAATTGCATTGAGGTCAAGCCATGGTTCGCGTCAAACTATGATTTTGCGATTCACCACTTTAACCTCGTTTCTGCCGTTGCCTGATAATACAAGAAGAACCATCATGGCGAGCTGAGGATACCTGTTGTGAAGAAGCTTGAAATGAGGATTGACGGCGAGCTGTTCAAGGTTGAAGGTGACAAAGCAACGCTCCAGCCCGGGCATTACGCTTACGTCCCAATAAACACTGAGAACAAGCACTTCCTGGCATGCAGCAAGGGCAAAGCTTCAGAGCTCTTGCTGACTGACAATTTTGTATGTGTAACTTTCACCATATCAGAAAAGGAAAGGAGCCTAGGCAGCAGCTTCGTGGCGCAGGACCTGAACTTCTCCACGATAGATTCCACGTTTGCGACGGTGAATGCTGGTAGGCCTGCGCTAAAAGGAACTGACACAGCACACATACAGAATGGCTTCAGGAGGAGGAAGAGCCTGCAGAAGCACAACAAACAGAAGAAGTACAGGAAACTGCGCTAGGCCAGAGGTAGGCAGAAGAACCGTGTCAATGATGCCTTGCTACTGTAAAGGAAAACCCAGGCGCATCGTTTGTCTTTGAAGACCTGAACGGAATAAGTACTAGTGGAAACAACAAGGGCAGGAAGTTCAGGACAAAGTTGAACAAATGAAAGGCTTACCAGAAGATGATTGAATACAAGTCCTCATTCAAGACAGTTTATGTGAACCCAAGAGGGACTTCAGAGTGTCCTGTCTGTGGTGATAACTTGGATGATATAGAAATGCGAAACCTGTGACATTGACCAATAGGCTGGCTTGCCATAACCCTGCGGCTACCGTGAGTGCGGATGGCCTTCTTTGAATGATGAATACCTGTGCACCGGCCATGAGCCTAGTAGGCGGAGCGGGCTTGAAGGTCAATGCTCCGAATGAAGGTTATAAGAAATTATAACCTTTCAGAAACGGTTAGTACCATGGGGTTTAACTTCAGGTTTTAAAAACGTGAAATTTACTAATCTCCTGCCATAAAGTTCCCAGAAATGCACTGCATGCAGTTTACTGATATAATTGTGTGACACTGCAACTTATACTTTTTCAATTTTAATTTTTGAAAACAGTGGGGACACTTTGTTTTTATTAATCCTATGACCCGGCTTTACAGCTTCCCACGTTAATTCTGCAGAAAATTTTTCGAGGTCAAGTTGAGCTAGCAGGTTAGCAGATTTAATTGGCATTATGTGAGACATCATGAACCCCAAGTGGTTCACAACCTGAACTGAATTGTAAATTACAGTGCATGCCCTGTTATAATTGTCCTTTATCAGGTTCCAAGGTTCTTGATTACTCAGATATTCATTTCCAATGTAGCCAGACTCTAAAAAAGCCCTTACTGCATCCTTGATTTTTAGTGAATAATTTAGGTCTATATATTCCTTTTTTTTAGAGATTATTTTTGATATAAATTTATCATCATCATTGGTAGATTGCCTTTGTTCGGGGACAATTCCGTCAAACTTTTCACTTACAAATTTTAACACCCTGTTGACAAAATTGCCTATTGTGTCATTAAGATCGTTGTTTACAATTTTTTGAAAATCAATCCAGCTAAAGTTGGAATCCCCCCTTTCAGGCCTCAGGCTGAGTAATGCATATCTCCAATATTCCCCGTCAGCAATTTGCAAGGCCTCATTCGCCCATACACCTACGTGCTGACTCTTGCTGAACTTAAGCTGCTCGAAAAGGAAAAACTCGGTCGATGAAATGTATTTTGGAAGGTTGTACCCGTCATTAGAAGCAACAAGTAGCCCAGGCAATATTATCGAATGAAAGGGGATGTTATCCTTTCCTATAAAGTAAACGCTCTTAGTATCAGGTGATTTCCAGTACTTTTCAAAAAGTCCAGACCTGCCGTTCAATTCCAACTCTTTAACGCCTGATAAATAACCGAGTATTGCCTCCATCCACACATAAATCGTCTTACCCTCACTTCCCGGGAAAGGCGAACTTATTCCCCACTTATTGTCCCGAGTTATGGACCTTGGTTTAAGGCCCTCGTTTATCATATTAAGACTGTAAAATTTTACATTTTCAGAAAGGCCGGAGACAAAAACTCTCAACTTTTCCGTAAGCTTTGGCAAATCGAAAAACCAATGATATGTCTGCTTTTTTATAGGTGTATTTCCACACAACACGCATTTAGGGTCAATTAACATTGTGGGCTCAAGCAATCTGCCACAGTTTTCACACTGGTCCCCCCTTGCCTTATCATAGCCACAGAAAGGGCACTTTCCCACTACAAATCTATCTGGCAGGAAGATTTTGTCATATTCGCAGTAGAGCTGGACTGTCTGTTGTTTAAATACATAGCCTTCGTGGTCTAGCCTCAGATAAAAGTTTCTCACAAATTCCTTGTGCACCATGCTCTCAGTCTGGCTGTAATTATCAAGTTCAATGGAAAATTGCTTTAATAATCCCAATATCCTTTTATGCATTTCATTAGTAAGGTCAACAGGCGTCCTGCCTTGCTTCATAGCTTCAACCTCTATAGGCGTTCCGTGCTCATCAGATCCAGATACAGAAATGGCCTCTTCCCCCATGCTTTTCAGGAATCTTGTATAGTAGTCCGCTGTAATCAAATGTAGCAGTGTGCCAAGGTGGGGTTCGCTGTTTATATAAGGCCAAGCTGAAAACACAATCCATTTTCCCATAATATCATCTTTAAGACACACATTATTTATAGTTATTTGGCAAGAAAACGTTACCTAGAAGCCACAAGGAAGCCCTCATGCTTTTGGCAGAGGAATTGTGGCGGGCTAATATAGTCCAACATCTTTGGTTAGGAATAATTAACCAACCGTGTCACCATTCTCCTGACAGAAGCTATAAATCGCAAGCTACGTGTTTTAAATGGGCTTATTGCCAGTGCTGCGCGCCAGATTGTCTGATAGCTTCTCAAGCTCGCATATGTCGAATCGGAAAGAGGGAAGGGCTTGCAAGCTCCATGCTAAATAATCAGCTATTTATTAGTGCGATTTAAAGCTCTTGTCGTTTGGAAAGCAAAGGCTCACTGTCCCGTTTCTGAAAGGTTATAATTTCTTATAACCTTCATTCGGAGCATTGACCTTCAAGCCCGCTCCGCCTACTAGGCTCATGGCCGGTGCACAGGTATTCATCATTCAAAGAAGGCCATCCGCACTCACGGTAGCCGCAGGGTTATGGCAAGCCAGCCTATTGGTCAATGTCACAGGTTTCGCATTTCTATATCATCCAAGTTATCACCACAGACAGGACACTCTGAAGTCCCTCTTGGGTTCACATAAACTGTCTTGAATGAGGACTTGTATTCAATCATCTTCTGGTAAGCCTTTCATTTGTTCAACTTTGTCCTGAACTTCCTGTTGTTTCCACTAGTCTTCAAAGACAAATGACGTGCCTGGGTTTTCCTTTACCATCTGCGTAGTTAGCCTTTGGCATGGTCCGATGGATGGCAAACCACGAGAATCAACAGTGCGCTCTTCAATCAGCCTGGTCAAAGGCGTCACTGAAGAAATGAGCCTGATTTTTTGTAGAATTTTTTATCAAGGTCTTCGTAGAACCTATAATTAATTACCTGATATTGGTCTGCCCTTGTCATGAGCCTATCTAAAAATGGAACCTGGGTACCACTGTTAAACAGATAACTGTATATATCCATCAATGCTTTTGCTGCTCCCCTGAATGCAGTTACCGGAAATATAACAATCCTGTATCCCATATTTTTGAATTTCTCAGCGGTTATATATGGGGTTTTGCCAAATTCTGTCATGTTAGCCAGCAGTGGGGCGTCAACTGCTTTTGAAACTTGCTTGAATTCTTCTTCATTGAGCAGCGCCTCCGGGAAAATTATGTCTGCACCAATCTCATGATATTTTTTTGCCCGTGTTATGGCATCATCTATCCCCGTTACACCCCGCGCATCAGTTCTGGCAATTATCAGCGATTCTTTCCTTGCATCTAAAGCTGCAATTAATTTTTCAACCATTTCCTGTTGGCTCACGACTTCCTTTTGTTCCAGATGCCCACACTTCTTTGGACTCCGCTGATCCTCTATTTGTATTGCACTTGCGCCAGATTCTTCAAGCACTTTTACTGTCCTGAAGACGTTAAGTGATTCTCCAAACCCTGTATCAGCATCTACAATTATTGGTATTTCAACAACCCGTCTGATTCTCCTTACGGATTCTGCCAGCTCGTCAAGCGTTATCAACCCAAGGTCTGGAAGGCCCATTGATGAGGTAAGGGCTGCTCCTGAAAGGTAAACCGCCTTAAAACCTACTTTCTGGGCTATAAGGGCAGAAAACGCGTCATAAACCCCTGGCACAATAAGGAATTCATCCTTTTGTAAATTTTTAAACCACAATTTCTTTCACCATGATCTGCTCCAGATTCATAACCTTTTCCATTATGACCTTATCAAGCCCTAGCCTGCTGGCCTTTTTTATCAGTTCATCATTAGTTAAGGGCCTCTTTGCATTACCTTTAGGCAGTTCAATGTAAGCGCTTTTTTCTCCTTTATTTGTCCTGACACTGATCATCACAGGCAACTTTTCCGGATAAATTTTAGACATGCTCTGATCTTCGTAAACCCTTACCTTATTCATTACGGACTTTACTTCCGGATCCTGGATGTAAGAGTATGAATCAAGCCAGAACCCCTTTTTAACAAGGGTAACTGATATCATAAATGGCAGGCTGTGGTCTGCAGTTTCCCTGTTTTTTGGGTTCCACTTTGACTCGTCATCTGCTAAAATGCTCTTTGCTGCTTCATATGTATCTACTTTAACCTCTTCAATTTCGCCTTCATAATTGATCTGTAGTGCAGCCTCTATTGCCCCCTGGGCATGATATTCGGCAGGATATTGCTTTATATGAGTCCTTAGAATCCCTGAACTGTCCATTTTATCGAATTTTTTTTCGTCAAAATCTTGCAGAACAATGCTGTTTAACCCCATTTTGCCGCTAAAAGGCTTTTCCGGCCCGGTTATTCCTTTCATTGCAAGAATTGTAGCGAAAACTGCGTTTCTTGAGGCATTTGCGGCAGCACCTGCCTTCCACATGGAAAGTGATCCGCTGCGGGTCTCCCTCAAAGCCACATTTGGCACTAGGGCCAGCGAAATGGCGTTCCTGGTTTTTTCAGCGCTTAGTTCCAAAAGCTTTGATGCCGCTGCAGCTTCTGCCACTGAAAGAAATAGGACGTGGTCGAAACCTCTCTTCCTCAAAGAAGAATAATCACATAACCTTGTCCCAACTTCATATCCAATTGCTATTGAGTTTATAAGCTGTTTCCCTGTGGAATTGAACATTTTCCCTAGCGCAAGCAGGCCTCCTATCATATCGCTAGGATGTAGAGGTTCTTTTGACAGATATGTGTCATTAAAATCCAAGTATCTTATCAAAAATGTGTTATAAAATGAGGCAAAATCAACAGATGTATTAATGCCATTAACTGTTTGTGCAACGCCCCCAAAATACTCAGCCACATCACCTAAAATACTGCCTATTTGAATATAAGAATATTTTACATTGGCAAGTGCATCCAACACCCTCCTTTTTGCTTCTTCCCTTATATTGCTGTCTAGCATTTCATAATCTGTTTGTTGTACATATTCAGAAATTACATCAGAAATTTCCATGCCTAAATATTACAATTATTTCAATTTAAGCCTTTTTGGCCCGGAAATTCTTAGTAATTTGAATGCCCTGAGCGCCTAGTTCATTACTGGTTTCAAATAAATCAGCCCTAATGGAAAGCCTTTGTGGGCTTGCAGGTATTTGGGGCCCTCTTCCACTGGCGCATCAGACCTCAAAATCCTGCCCTCCCCTGGTCCCCCATGGAAGAGTAGGACCTGCGACCTCATGCCCCAACGGTCAGGGGCCCTTTAGCCCCTGCTTGACCATTCCGGTTTTCCACCTGAACCTTTTCATTTGAAGCCAGCAATGAGCTTGGCGCTTCGGGTTGACCAACTCAACTGCTAACCCTCACCAAATGCAGGGCCCCATTCCGACGGCCGATCAGAATGGGGAAGCGCTTTCCCGGCCCTTGGCTGGATTTGCAGCTGATATGATCAATATATGTCTTCCACCACGCAAATTTATATCAATAGGTCTAAAAAAATTAATAATAAGGTCAGCACTTATTTTAACTGGCAGTCAGAAAGCTTAAATTCAAAAGGAAATATAAATGGAGTGCAGCCCGGTAGTGTAGTGGACAAGCATCTCGGCCTTTGGAGCCGGGGACGGCGGTTCGAATCCGCCCCGGGCTACCTTTATTACCGTTCATCTTAACTGTCATGAAGATGGACAGACATCCAGATGCGGAATGTATGGTGCCTTTGTTCCTCTCATCAAGGATAAAATTGGGGCAGATTTTGGTTATCAAATAGGTTAAGCGATTTGAAAATTTTACCTTGTAACCTACGCCAGTTACCCAGGTTCCCTTGACAATTCAGGTAACGCTTTTTTAAGAGGTTGATCATAAGTAACTAGAATACTCCTAGTATTTACCACTAATCCAGCAAATTTTCTATCTTGATCTTACTCTCATCTGGAAGTGGACCGGGTGGATCCCCATAGGTTACCTTGCCAGATTTTTGATATAAGCCAAATAACTAGCTATGTTTCCTTTAATTGGTCCGAATCTACCGTTTTCAATCTCCTTGAATTTTTTTGTAATAGACATCACGTAATGCTTTTGTCATGATCACAGGAAAGGAGCTTTTTGAATAGACGGTCAGCTCCTTCGTCTGGGTTAGAAACAGCCACGATGACCTTTATAAGGAGCTATAATATATATGAAGATAAAGGAAATACTGAAGGTGATAAAGCCATGAGCTATCCATGGAAATCCAGGGGGACAATTGTCGGGTACTATGAGCCACAGGAGGAAGTACCTCACGGACATGCAGAGCGCGATAAGGCGCGCCCTTGAAGTCGCCTATGAAATGGCTATACATATTGCAATAGGATACCTTCGCCAATTGCATTGAGGTCAAGCCATGGTTCGCGTCAAACTATGATTTTGCGATTCACCACTTTAACCTCGTTTCCGCCGTTGCCATGCTCCGGTCATACAAGAAGAACCATCATGGCGAGCTGAGGATACCTGTTGTGAAGAAGCTTGAAATGAGGATTGACGGCGAGCTGTTGTAGGTGACAGAGTAACGCTCCAGCCCGGGCATTACGCTTACGTTCCAATAAACACTGAGAACAAGCACTTCCTGGAATACAGCAAGGGCAAAGCTTCAGAGCTCTTGCTGACTGACAATTTTGTATGTGTTAACCATATCGGAAAGGAGCCTAGCTTCGTGGCGCAGGGCTTCACGATAGATTCCACGTTTGCTGGGTGATGACAAGCCTGCGCTGAAAGGAACTGACACAGCACATATACAGAACGACTTCTCCAGGAGGAGGAAGAGCCTACAAAAGCACAATAGGCAGAAGAAGTACAGGAAACTGCGCCAGGCCAGAGGTAGGCAGAAGAACCGCGTCAATGATGCCTTGCTACGGAGATGATAAAGGAAAACCTAGGCGCATCGTTTGTCTTTGAAGACTAGTGGAAACAACAGGAAGTTCAGGACAAAGTTGAACAAATGAAAGGCTTTACCAGAAGATGATTGAATACAAGTACTCATTCAAGACCGTTTACGTGAACTCAAG
This sequence comes from Nitrososphaeria archaeon, assembly GCA_029775955.1. GTDB lineage: Archaea > Thermoproteota > Nitrososphaeria > Conexivisphaerales > UBA164 > KM4347-05. Next base: position 18,269 of record JARVJW010000131.1, read on the forward strand.
AGGGACTTCCTCTGAGTGTCCTGTCTGTGGTGATAAGCTGAGGGATATCTAAATGCGAAACCTGTGGCGTGGACTACGACAGGCTGGCCTCACTTGCCATAACCCTGCGGCTACCGTGAGTGCGGATGGCCTTCTTTGAAGGATGAATACCTGCAAACTGGCCATGAGCCTAAAGTGGCCGGAGTGGGCTTGAAGGTCAACGCTCCGAATGATGGTTATAAGAAATTATAACCTTTTAGAAACGGGTTTCGTCATATTTTGATCTGTTTCCAAGCTTCAAGATTATAGTTTTGACATGCCTGGCAGCAATGTATCGAATTTAAAATAAAAATCGGGCCCGCCGGGATTTGAACCCGGGACCTCCGGCTTCGAAGGCCAACGCTCTATCCATGCTGAGCTACGGGCCCATTTTAAAATTAAACGGGTGGTAGTAAACGCCTTTCTCTGTTATGATCGCGCTGATCAAATCAGGCGGCGTAATATCAAAAGCTGGATTGAACACCTTTATACCTTTCGGTGCAGTCCTCCTACCCCTTATTTGTGTTAGCTCTGATGAGTCCCTTTCCTCTATTTTCACATCCTCGAGTTTGCTTTGCAAGTCAAGGGTTGATGATGGCAGTGCCACATAAAATGGTATGTTAAATTTTTTTGCCATGGTTGCGACTTGGAAAGTTCCTATTTTGTTTATTGTGGTACCATCACTAAGAACCCTGTCTGCTCCCACAATTACTTTAGTTATTCTTCCGCAGCGCATTGTATATCCCACCGCGGTGTCAGCTATTAAAGTCACATCGAAACCATCTTTTAATAGCTCATAGGAGGTGAGCCTAGCTCCCTGCATTACCGGCCTTGTTTCAGTAGCGTATAGCCTTAGATTTTTTCCTTTTTCACGTGCTACCCTTATGGGAGCCAGCGCGGTTCCGTAATCTACTGTTGCAAGAGCCCCTGCATTACAGTGGGTCAGCACGCTATCATTGTCACTAAAAAATTTCTCACCATTTTCTCCTATCATGCGAGCGCTCTCTAATTCTTCGTTAAAAATATTAAGAGCCTCACTGAACGCAACCCCTGGATCTCTGGAACCCTTTGAGGCTTTCAGCACTCTGTCCACTGCCCACGCCAGATTAACTGCTGTTGGCCTGGCACTTTTTAGTCTACTTGCAGCCTCGTCAAGATTTTTATTAGGGTCAGTGAGTGCCAGCCCGAATGCAGCCACCACACCTATTAGTGGGGCACCTCTTACTACCATCGTTTTTATAGCATTATAGGCATCTTCATATGAACCTATTCTGACCCATTTTTCTCTTATCGGTAGTATCCTTTGGTCAAGCACTTCCACGGTTGT
>JARVJW010000095.1 GCA_029775955.1 Nitrososphaeria archaeon
ATCGTTTGTCTTTGAAGACTTGAACGGAATAAATGGAAGCAACAGGAAGTTCAGGACAAAGTTGAACAAATGAAAGGCTTTACCAGAAGATGATTGAATACAAGTCCTCATTCAAGACCGTTTATGTGAACCCAAGAGGAACTTCGAAGTGTACTGTCTGTGGTGATAAGCTGAAGCACCAGGCTTGAGGGATATCGAAATGCGAAACCTGTGGCGTGAACCAATAGGCTGGCTTGCATAACCCTGCGGCTACCGTTAGTGCGGATGGCCTTCTTTGAAGGATGAATACCTGTGCACCGGCCATGAGCCTAAAGTGGCCGGAGCGGGCTTGAAGGTCAACGCTCCGAATGATGGTTATAAGAAATTATAACATTTCAGAAACGGTTACATCCAATAAGTTTAAGCATTAGAGATAACTTATAAAGGTGAACATGGCGAACATAAATCATAACTTTATTGATGAGGCGTTTATAAGGAGCATTTATCCTTCAAGAAAAAAGGGTTCTCATAAGGGGCAGAACGGTAGGGTTCTCATCGTTGGTGGTGGTTGGATGTACCACGGTGCGCCTCTTCTTGCCTCCATGGCCGCGCTTAAGGTGGGGGTTGATTTGGTTTATGTTGCGGTGCCACGGCCAATATGTGACCCCATAAGGTCATTCAGCCCGGATTTAATTGTGATGCCTTTACCTGACTACAAATTTACAAATGGAAGTGCCAGAAAGCTGCTAAAACTTGAACCTGAAGTCGATGCAGTTCTCATTGGCAACGGAATGGGAAAGGGCAATTCTGGAGCTATATCCCTTTTTGTCAGGCTTACCAAGATTGAAGGGCTTGTAATTGATGCTGATGGCATTGATAAGGCAGCAGTGGAAAGCCTGAATGGAAAGAGAACAATATTAACCCCACATGAAGGGGAGTTTAGGAGAGTGAGTGGCATAGACCTTACAGGCAAAGAGTTTGAAGAAAAGATGAATGTAGTAAAGGAGTTCGCAGCCAAAACAGGGGTAACAGTAATTTTAAAGGGACCCATTGATATCATAACCGATGGGAAAGAAATTTTATTAAATAGGACTGGAAATGCAGCCATGACAGCAGGGGGGACAGGCGACGCGCTGGCTGGACTTGCAACTGCGTTCATGTCAAAACAACTGGAGCCCTTGCTTGCAGCTTCGCTGGCAGCATACTTTAATGGCCTTGCAGGAGATATGGCGCTTAAAACTTATGGTCTGCACTTTACAGCAAGTGACATGATAAAATTTTACCCATATGTAATGAGTCCATATGACAAACTTGAAGAATAGTCAGTCTATGATTTTCTTGCCCATTGAAGCAGGTTCAAGATTGAACACTATTGTCTTTATGTTTGTCATTTCATCAATGCTGAACCCAACTCCTTCCCTCCCAGTTCCAGAATTCTTTGTGCCGCCAAATGGGAAATACCCAATCCCGTGCTTTGGCATGTCATTAATGCTTACTTCCCCCACTTGGAGGGACTTGGCAACCTTCCACATATCATAAAAGTTATTTGTAAATACACATGAGTCAAGGCCAAATTCACTCTTTCTTACCAGAGCCATTGCCTCATCAGCATCCTTTACTTTATGGATAGGTATCACAGGTCCAAATGTCTCCTCCCAGAGTATCTTTGCGCTCTCTGGCACATCATAAAGGACAGTTGGTTCAACGTAAGCATCATGCACTCCACCTCCCAATAGCACCCTTGCACTGTTTGCAACTGCATCATCAATCAATGATTTTATCCGCATGGCCGCTGACCTGTTTATTACTGGGCCAACCTTTACTTGAGGGTCAAGCAGCGGATTGCCAAGCTTGTATGCCCTGACCTCATTTACTATCATTTCTACCAGCTTATCAGATATATCCTGAACTGCAAGTACTGCACTTATTGCATCGCACCTCTGTCCTGCATTTGAAAGGCTACCAGCAACTATTTTCTTTGTAGCAAGGCCCAGTTCTGCATCCTTCAGTACAATGGCATACGCCTTACCCCCAAGCTCCAAGTGCATTTTCTTTATTCCAGCAATTGATGCTATGTGGCGCCCAGTTTCAGTGCTTCCAGTAAAGCTAAGCATGGAAACGTCCTTATGTGAAGCTATTGTATCTCCAATTACCGAGCCTGGACCTGTAACTACGTTAAGGGTTCCTTTAGGCAACCCCGCCATATTTAGGACTTCAGCAAACATTATAGTAGAAACGGGGGTTTCTTTGGTAGGCTTCACAACGACGCTGTTACCTGCCAGCAAAGCTGGTATGATTTTTGCAGCTGGTATGAACAACGGATAATTAAATGGGCCTATTGCAGCTACAACCCCGACAGGTTCCCTTATTACAAGTGCAATTTTTGAAGCAGTGTCCTTGGACCAGTCTCCCGGCATATATTCGCCAAATATTTTTCTTGCATCCTCCATAGTTAGGCCCATTCTCAAATAAAGAGATTCAATTTCACCACTTGCACCCTCCCTTGTCTTACCACCTTCGAGCATCAGGGCCCTTATAAAATCCTCCCTGTGGTCCATGAGGATGTTCCGAGCTTCATTCATCAATCCAATCCTTTCAATTCCTGCCAGTGACCTTATCTTCTGTTGGCTTTCCTTGGCAAGCCTTATTGCAAGGTCAACTTGGTCTATGGGCGTCCTGTAAACAGCGCCTATAGAAGTCTGATCAAGTGGAGAAATCAATTGGTCTTTTTCGTTACTGCTTCTCCATTCCCCCCCAATAAAGAACCTGAAAGTAGTGTATCCATCCTGCACATCATATATGCTAGCAAAATCATCAGATATCGGAAAGCGCACCTTCCCAAATTCGATCATAAATATAATGTTAACATACCCCCTTTTTTGCTTTTCTTTAAAATAGAAGGGATTCAGTTCAAGTTGTATATTTTAATAAGATGCTCAATTCTCGCTTTAAGGCTTGGCCTACCAGTAAGGTAATCTGCCAGTGAAAAACCAAAAGAAAGGCTTGGCGCAGACGATTTAAAACTAGCAACCTTCAGCAGAGCAGATATGACGGGTTTGGGCCCTATGATAGAAGCTGCCTTTTCATCAGCAAGGAATTCCGAATTCCTCCTGATCAGGTAATTTATAAAATAATTTGGAATGCTGGAAAGAGCTGCAAGCGAGAGCCCCATAACTGTCAGGGCAATTTCATTTTCGTTGTTTTTTATATGAGAAAACTCATGCGTAAGAGCAGCCTTCATTTCTTCATCTGTAAAAAGTTCCAGAGCACCTACTGAAATGGCAATATAAGGGTTACTTTCTGAGCCATTTGTATACAGGTTTGGTGAGCTCTCATCATAATAGTAAACTTTGGGAACCTTTGCGTTTAACCCTTCAGCAATTGTTTTAACGTAATTTAAAATTTTATCATTATGCAGGGGACTTAGCCCATTGGTTTGGGAAGTTTTGTAATATCCTATTACCACCAAAGAGACTCCAGCGATTATGCCCCAGGTTTCTGGGTTATGTATCAAAAAAACATATCTTAAATACGGAAAAGAAAATGGATGAAGAAGCATAACAAGCAATCTAAACATTAATGTTCTTGTGTAATCCATAAGATATGGTATAAAAGAGGCTAAAACGGTAACAATACCCACATTTATCGCAAGCCTCCTGTCTTCCCTCAAAACAACAACCAGCATTGTGCCTATCAGTGAAATTATTGTGCTCAGGAGGATAACCCTGAAATTTAAAAAGATCGGAAACCCGAAAATTCTGATAAAGAAATGCCAATAAATTGGGTTCATTTAATCAATCGCCGGCAAGCTTGTTTAACAGTTTCTTTATCTCTTCTTCATTCATTGTCGTATTGGAAGCGAAATAGGCCATTAAAGGCCGCTTAAAAGCCTTGATAAAATCCGTCAGCACCTCGCTATCTTCAAACGTGTTTTTGGAAATGCTGTAAACATATGACGGCCTTCCATCTGTAACCAGATTTCTGGAGAGCAATCCCTTCCTGTACAACCTATCTAAAACCGTAGCTACTGTTGTTAGGGCTACATCTTCGTCGGAAGACAATTTCTCATGTATGTTTTTTATGTTTGCGCTTCCAAGCTCTGATACCACCGAGAGCACTTTCAACTCAAGGGGGCCTATTCCCTTCTTTTTCATTTTACAATATTATTATATTATCGGTTCAATAAAAGCTTTTAGTTGTTTTTGCAAAATTTTGAGAAACGGAATTGTTTCAGCTTTTTAAAGTGTTTGGCACACGCAAACAGTAATCAAAAAATATTTATAATACATTCAATTATTACTAGGTGTGTTCAATTTGTAATCAATCACTGGTTCACTAATCAATATAATTCCTGCAGATGGATTTAGCAGCCTTTCTAGCGTTTCCCATTTTACCCTTGATCTTCTAGCCCAGTTGAATTTTTCAATTAGTGTTTTGCTGTATATTTTATCTATTGGCACTTTTGCACGTGATGCCCAGGAAATAGTTATTCTTGGGTCTATGTAATTCTTCATGGAAGTAGTGAGGTTGTAGTCCCTTATCAACCTTGCAAGCTTTACCTGCATTTCTGCCTTTTTCACCCTCCTATTGTATGATTCTGTAATTTTCTTTGGTGGGTTTTCCATGATATATTTCATTCTTTCCTCCTTTTGCATGAGGCTTCTTTCATATGTTGGGGGAGGTGTTCTTTTATGGTTTAACCTGATAGCTGCCATCAGGTTTGCAATCTTTACATGGTAAAGCGCGTCTTCAGGAAACCTTATTTGCTGTATTTTAACACTGTTTAGGTAATTAAAGTAAGTTAGTGTACCATGGTAAGTTCTGAAAACCTTTGCAGTTAACCCGCCAACAATTGAACCAAGGTACCTATTTACAATCCTGGAATTAATGCCCTCAAACACCTGCCCTGTACTTGACTTTAAGGTAAAGTACCTGAAATTTTCTAGGAAGATATCGGGAGGATTGCTAAGTGATTTTTCCCACAACACGCTGTCCTTTCCTAAGAATCTGAATTTAATTTCATTTTCTAATATCTTTACATGCTCATTTCTCAGTGTTGTCGCGCCAACGGTATCAGCTTCATCCTTTTCCTTTTCATCGCCAACCCTCATACACAGCGAATCAATCAGATAAGCTACAGTGGCGGTTTTTCTGATTTTAGGGTCCTTAGACGCCATATCTCTCATTATGCGCTTCCTGATGCTTTCGATCTTTCTGCCAAGTTCAAGTGCAGAATCGTACTTTTCCTTATTCCGTTCTTGCATTAGGTCTACACTTTCATGAAACCAGACATACTTTTTCTTTTTAGTGAGCTGATCATTCCAGTAAGCCACCCAGAGCACATCTGGGCGGTGAACTATGCCCTTCCATTTACCTGGTGGAACAGGGGCACTTTTGCTCAGGTTGATGACTATATCCTCCTGCTTAATTTGCGGCTTCCACCTTCCACGAAGTGGGTGGTTCCCCCTGCCTATGAACAATCCGGGAACTTCCGTCCTCCATGTTGACAGTGGCACCTTCTTGCCGTCAAGCTCAGCATACCCATATTTTTCTCTCAGTTTCTGATTTGCAATCCTGATTTCCAATTTTTCCGCCTTTGTCATGCTTTTTTTTGCTGCCTTTTGCCTTTCAATCTCATTTTTAAATTCAGTAAAATCCATTTGTTTTATGGAATAATTGTGATATTCTAAGGGCAGCTTCTTCATAAAGCTCCTTTCGAAATTTTTTATAAAGATATCATCATTTATATATTTGTCAACTTTGCCAGCAAAATTTAATGCCATGAGCTCACCCTCGCTGTCAAGGGTAACCTTTTTACCGTCAATAATCAACGGAATGCCTTTAACTGAGTACGGTTCTGGCACATAAATGCCATTGTACTTAAGTTCATTCCAGTAGATTTTTTTGCTCATGTTTTCCTGATGGTTTTTCATTTTTGATATAGCTGCGTTAAAAACTTTATTGCAATAAAAGATTTTATCAATATGTAAGCCTCTTATAGAGGAGCCCAAGAGTTCCAAATGCATCAAAGTCTATTTTTCTTCCTTGGTCAATTGCTTCGTCAATTTCCCTCTTTCTGTTAAGTGAAGCCAGCCCAAGTTTAATGGCGGAAATTTCGTCCTTTTCAGTAACCTGAAATTGCACATTTTTTTCTGAGGCATAATATGGTGAAACAATAAGAAGCATGCTGGAAAATGAAATTCTTATTCCCTGAGAAAAGAGCATCCTGTTATACATTTCAGTGATAAGGGCCATTGGGGCTGATTCCATTGATGTGCTTAAAGCCCCCATATTATCGTAAGATTTCTGTTTAGCTTCCACCTCCCATGGAATTGCTGACCTTCTTTCAGGCTCTTCATCAGCGTAGAGCGTATCCTTTGTTATTCCAGGGCCAAACCATATTTTTTTATTTAATCCCATTTTGTTTGCAGTTTCAGCTATTATAAAGTCCGTAAGCATGTCAGTCCTTGCAGGCCATTCAACTGGTGCTATTTTTAATCCTGCACCTTCATTTCTTATTATTCCAGTTTCTACCACAATATCACCTACATTTACCATTGGACTCCAGCTTCCAGCTGTGCCAACTCTTATCGTAATCGGCCTGCTGTACTTTTTTAGATCAATATTACTAAGAACTTCAGTGTAAACAATTTCTGCAGAACCAGGCCCCATCCCAGTACAGAAGAGTGTGACCGGTGTTTTATCGTACACTCCATTGTAAATTATAAGGCCTCTGTTGGAACTTATCAGCGTAGAACCATTCAACAGCTTAGCTGCCATTTCCACCCTTTCTGGGCTACCTGCATTAAGCGTGTATCCACTGAGCATTCCCTTTTTAACTTTAATGTGATATGAATAACCTTCATTATCCCTAAATGAATCTTGTAACCCTCCCATGCCATGATTGAGGGTAAGGCTACAATATAAATACACCTTGGATCTGGAAACTGCTGCGATAGCCCTATAAATTGTGCAATGAATGGTAACAATCTTATAATGCCAATCATGATAGAAAGGAAAGCTAGAGCGCGCAAAAATGATTCGGAACAGTTATGATGACCTTTATAAGGAGATATAATTTATATGAAGGTAAAAGAAATACCGAAGGCGATAAAGTCATAATGAGCCATTTATGAAAATTCAAAAGAGGACAATTGTCGGGACTATGAACTAACAGAGAAAGTACCTTCACGGACATGCAAAACGCGATAAGGCGCGCCCTTTAAGTTGCCTATTAAACCCCCCAAGCATCTTAGCCCTCGGTCTGCCCGAGGTCCACTCCTTTACGGCCAGTAGCATCAGTGCATCAGAGTAGGCATAGGGCTTCCCCTCTTTCCTTCATTCATCCTCTTCAGCCCAGTTAATCAGGAGGTCAGCATTAACAAACACATCAAAGGGCTCGTTGACAAGCTTTTCATTATACTCATCCCTATTTGCCAAGGTATGTAAATTTGTAGCATTAATAATTAAAATAGTAATATCAAACAAGTTTGATCATCTGGTACAATTAATGCAACAAAGCATTGCTAACAAAATGTTTATTATCTAGGGTTTTCAATCATTAAAAATCTTAAGTGGTTGATATCACATGAATAACTTTGGCTCATTCGGCAATGGATTGGTTGGCATATCTATAAATCGAAATAAGTTTGCAGCTAATGTACAAGGGGCGCTGTATGCCATTAGAGAATCAATCGAAAGTGGCTTACCTATACTGGATCTAAGGCAGAGTTGGCTTTATCCTGAACTAGTAAGTAGAGTCAAAGATTTGCTGTGCGAGGTTAAAAATAGAAATGTTGTGGTATCAGCTCAGGTAACCAGAATATATCCCGGGTTCGAGGAAGTTGTCAAACAGGTTGACACGATCAGAAACCGCTTAGGACTAAGTCGTTTGGATATTCTTGAAGTTGGTGCACCATTTATTTTAGTTAATCTAAGGGAAACATTAAAGGCAGTAGAACGCCTTTATATTGATGAAATAATAGGAGGTTTTTCGCTTGTTGAGATTAAAGCAAAGCACATAAAGCTATTCAATGAACTTAATTTGAACGCAAAGCTGGAGTACATAAAGCTTGGAGTCAGTGTAAGTAGGCCATTAATTGATCCAGATATACGTAAACAAGTAATGCGCCTTAATATTCCAATCTTTTCAACTGCGCCACTAGAAGGAGGCAAGCTGGCTGAAAATAACTTAAATGGCAGATTGTTCAGGCGCTTAAATGGAAAGCTTTATAAGGCTCTTGACCAGATCTCAAAAAGCAGAAATCTTTCATTTGCACAAATAAGCCTTGCCTGGCTTAATTCAAAGGGCATAATTTCTGCGCCCTCAACGACTTCACCCAACCACGCATTTGAAAATATCAACAGTAAATCTTTGAAATTGACGGAGCACGAGCAGAAAATCATAGAAGATTCAAGATTATAAAGCACAAAGCATAAATTAACGTCACTCGATGCGATGGTAGTGGCCGCCATGGTGTAGTGGTTAGCACGGGAGCCTGTGGAGCTCCAGACCCGGGTTCGATAGCACAAGTGCCGGAATTCCCGGTGGCGGCCTCCCAGTTCATAAAAGTGATAGCTAAACGTCAACTATTAACCTCTTTGTTGTTGGTCTCCCGTAGGCCCGAGCTAACTATTTGCTGGTTGACAGCAGCACTAAGATTTACTTTCAATGTTCCTTGAGGCATTTAATTGAAAGCCACAGTTCAGGCAATTAAAAGACCCTTTCTGTTTTTTTATTGACATAACAACATCTGGAGCACTTTTGTGATGCATATCTTGTTCACAACAACATTGTTTTGCCCATGGCCTTGTATTTAATTAATTGCTTGAGGAGACTGAGCTTGAATCTCCTTCCCTGTTTTTCATCTTCTTTGGCTCAAGACGTCAAAGGGCAGGTTTTGAAATTACATGGTTAAGCACGAACCATCTTTGCTGTGAGCAGAACGAGTGCCCATGTGCTGTAATTTTTTTCTGTCATATTGATACATTTATTCTAGCTTGTAGCCCAACTTGACACTTATGTCAACTATTTCTGTCATCACCTGATTTATAGTGTTTGTCATCAAGTGTTGTCATGCCCATTGATATGTCCTGGCACGACTATAACGAAGCATTAGTAGAAAGGGGAAGCATGATCTTGGACTCCTGGAAGGAGGAGCTGCGAGAGATGAACGGCAGCAATAAGGTAGGTTCGTGTACCCGGATTCGTACATCGAATTCCCCTCCTACCTCAAGGTTGGCCTTGACATACAGGACCGTACAGGGGATTACCAGGTCGCTCTCTTAATACATTAAAATTCATGCAAGAAATACGCTTCACTCATATAATTATGCTGTCCATGGTGAAGAAAAAGAAGTTAGGGCCGATCACGGCTACAAATGACAAGGAGGGACCATAGTTGTGGACTCGGCATATCCACCACAAAGAAGGGCCCCTGTATAGAGCAGATGTGGAGGAGGAAGCTCATCAAGCTGCACATAATGGCAGGATGATCGGGTTCAGGGTCACCTCTGAAAGGACCGGCGACACCAAGAAGTTCGTGCCCCTCGTAAAGGAGACAGTAAGGAAGAAGGGGAACGTAGGTCTAAGCCGCCTACGACTCAAAGAAGGAGCGGCTGGGCATAGAGCCGGCCATAAACCTGAGGGAGAACGCTGTAACCAACTCTGAGGGGTCCTATGCTAGGAAGCGGGAGGTCTTTAACAGGCTAGGACGTGAGGGATGGAAGCGGGCTAAGGAGTACGGCGGCTGGTGGAGATATTCTTTGCATTTAAGAGGGTGACAGCGTAAGCTCTAGACGATTTCAGAAGGCTGAGCTGTCGCTAAAGGTGTTACTGTACAGCAAGTTTCAGTCCATGTAGGGAAGGAAGGAACTCGCCTGCTGGACCCGTCCTACGGAGAGGAATTACATTAACAGGAGTTGAGCTACAAGCTAGTAATAAGAGAAAATTTTTTATTATAGGATTATATGCAGTGATTGATGAATATTGTTTCAATATTTAATAATAGGTTTCCAATAATAGGGATGGTACACCTAAAACCCCTCCCCGGGTCTCCTGCATATAGTGGTAACTTAGAAAAAGTAATTGAAAGTGCAATTTTTGATGCAACTAGCCTTGAAAGAGGTGGCGTAGATGGAATACTTGTAGAGAATCTTGGTGATGCCCCATATTATAAGGATCCATCTTTTCCTGAAATGGTTGCCTCATTCACAAAAGCTCTTATTAAAATAAAACAGGCTGTTAACCTGCCGCTCGGGGTAAATGTACTTAGAAACGGCGCTAGGGCAGCGCTGGCTATGGCATATGTAACTGACTGCAAATTTATAAGGGTAAATGTGCTGATTGATGCCTATCTTACAGATCAAGGAATAATCGAGGGAAATTCTGCAGAGCTGTTGAGGTATAAAAAATCCCTAGGCCCAAATAATATTGCAATATTTGCAGATATAAGAGTCAAGCATGCTGTTCCACTAGCAGTAAGAAGCGTTTCTGATTCAGCATCAGATGCACTCGAAAGAGGGGGGGCTGATGCATTAATAGTAACTGGAAAAAGAACAGGACTGCCACCATCAGCAGAAGAAATAAGAGAGTTGAAGGCCTCTGGCCCAACTCTTATAGGAAGTGGCCTGAACGAGGACAACCTTGATGCGCTCCTGCCTCTAGCAGATGGTGCAATAGTCGGTACCCACTTTAAGGAAGGTAATTACATAAATTCATCTGTAAGTCAAGATAGAGTAATGAGGTTTATGAAAAGGGTTGAGAAACTAAGGATTAAATATGGAACTTCATGACAAAGCTAGAATGATTTTTAAAATGGACCAACAGGCAGCTGTAAGGAAAAAAATGTCGCACAGTATCGCTGTAATAGGTGACCTAGCGGTAGACATAAGGGGTTACTCCAACTACACATTGAAGGCCGGGGCTAATGTCCTTTTACAAAGAACTAAAATTTCTGCTGGTGGCGTTGCAGGGAACATGGCCTGGTATTTGGCGCAGCTTGGACAAAAAACCCTGATAGTGGGCTCAATTGGCAGTGATTGCTGGGGAAAACTGATAAAAAATGATTTGATTTCTTTTGGCGCTGATTGTAGCATGTTAAGAACTATAAATGGAATGGCTACTGGATTCTTTATAGTAACAATTGACCAGAGTGGAGAAAGAACAATGATTGGGGATCGTGGCGCCAGTAAAAAGGTAGAAGTCGAAGCATCTAGATTGGTTCATGCATCACCATCGTGGATACACCTTTCAGGTTATACACTTCTTAACAGAGATGGTGCCAAAGTATTGAGAATTGTAAGGAAAGCCGCACATAGCCTTGGCATCAATTATTCTGTTGACCTCGAAGGTATAGGGGAAACTGACGCAGAGCTTAATCTTGAAGGCGCAATAGTTCTGTGTAATCAAGGTAACTGTGATAAAATGGTCAGGCGTAATGCTGAAGTTACGGTTATAAAATCTGGAAAAGATGGATGTTTTTTGGAGCATCATGGAAAGCTGACACAGCATAGGCCACCCACAACTAATCCAGTGGATGCAACCGGAGCCGGTGACTGCTTTAATGCAGCTTTTATAACAGCATATCTGATGGGTGCCAATTTTGACCTTGCATGTGATATGGCAAACACAGCTGCCGCTTACAAGGTAGGGATAAGGGGCACCAGAGTCAAGTTAGCTCAAGAAATATATACATCATTTTTTAAACGCTAGTTTTCTATTTTATCTAAGCCTTTTTACTATTGATATCAATTCATGAACCCTATTGGGGTCCACAGGGTTTTGGGTTATTCCGCCATATTTTATTGATGTTCCCACAATTGCACCATCTGCCAGACTCAACAGCTTTTCAGCGTTCTGTGATGAAAGGCCGCTTCCTATTAGGACTGGGCGGTCTGGGGCTGCGCTTTTAATTCTTTTTATTAGGTCTACTGGCGTTTCTTGCCCAGTCATTTTACCTGTAGCTATAAGTGCGTCTGCCATGTAAAAGTTGCTCCATATTGCATGAGTTTCTGGGTCTATGCCAGGAAACATCACAGCATGCTTTTTATATACATCAGCAAATATCTTGACTCCCTCAGCATAGAGCCACTTCCTCATTCTGAGGACTTCAGTGGCATTCCCATGGTCCAGCGTTCCCGTATCCCAAAGATATGAACCGGTAAGCAGGCAATCCCTTATGAATGATGCTCCAGCAGCCTTTGCTATTGCTAAAGCTACCCTTCCTCCATTGTGAATTACTGTTATTCCCACTGGCACATTAAATTCTTTTACTACCATTCTAGCCATTACTGCATGGGCAGTCATCTCTTCAGGTGGTACTGCGTTTCCAACAAAATATGGAAGGTCCCACATGTTTTCAACTATGAGCCCGTTGATACCGTTCTCTACCAGTGTTCTAGCATCACTCATGGCTTTCTGTTCTATCAAATCCATACTCCATCCTTCATATGCCGGTGAACCAGGCAGGGGAAGTAGGTGCACCATCCCGATAATTGGCTTTTCCACCTTAAACAGCTCCTTCATGCTGTTTAGCCTCTGAGAGTAAAATTTTCTTGCCCAATCCTCCATATAATCCATACAGAACCTTCTACGCTTACAATATTTAAATTATTTCTAATAGCTGTGTATGAGACGCTATTCTTGCATGGTTGCCTATCAAAGTTGAATGGATTATGAACCGGTGCAATTCTGTCATCACGCATCTGGGCAATGCCCAACATCTTGTCTGCAGCAAAGCCTCATAATTGCTCCTCTGATGATATTGTTCAAGGTATTTTATTTAGTGACAAACTCTTTCATAGTGTCCCACTTCTGGGAACCATTTAACATTGAATTTGGAATTATTCCCGCAAACATGTCATGCAGTGCCTGTCAAGCCTTGCTGTATCAGTGTCAACATGTTAGCATTGCCCTGTCAAAGGCATTTCCTTTCTTATGTCATTGTAAACATTGCCAGCATATCTTGTTTGGCCAAGCTGATTGATCAGGAATAGCTTGACCTTGCCTTAATGAGGATGATCTGCTCTATCTGGATTACGCTGACAGCTTCATGTGCCAGAGAGCTGAGCATTTCCATTGCTTCTCAGAAGCCCTCCAATCCCTTTTTTGGATTGCTCATTTGCTGATATAATCATTGATCTATCGTCTCTGTGCACCTTGCTATTTATATAAACTGGGAAGTTCGTCTCTCTATATATAAATGGTAATAACGTTATGTTTTTTTGTTATGGTAAATAATGTTAGAGTAGCGTCCCACACCCGCTGGCTTATAAAGATGTATATCGGTTATATTTGCTTATAGGGATTAGCGTAGCTGTTTAAAACCTCTCAGTTTGCCTGTAAGGCATCCTGACGAACGCTAGGAACCTAATATATGATTCATGGTAATGCTCACCTACCTTGCTATTGTTAAGCTTCTTTAGCTCCCTGTTCCACTCCTCCACGACGGAGGGGTTAGAAACAGCCACGATGATCTTTATAAGTAGCTATAATATATATGAAGATAAAGAAAATACTGAAGGTGATAAAGCCATGAGCCATCCATGGAAATCCAGGGGGGGATAAGAGGACAATTGTCGGGTACTATGAGTCACAGGAGGAAGTAATGAAGTACCTCACGGACATGCAGAACGCGATAAGGTATGCTATTGAAGTTGCCTATGAAATGGCTATACGCGATCACAATAGGATACCTTCGCCAATTGCATTGAGAAAGGCGATCAAGCCGTGGTTCGTGTCAAACTACGATTATGCGATTCACCACCTCAACCCCGTATGTGTTTCTGCCGTTGCCATGCTTCGGTCATACAAGAAGAACCATCATGGCGAGCTGAGGATACCTGTTGTGAAGAAGCTTGAAATGAGGATTGACGGCAAGCTGTTCAAGGTGACAAAGTGAGGGTAACGCTCCAGCCTGGGCATTACGCTTACGTCCCAATAAACACTGAGAACAAGCACTTCCTGGCATACAGCAAGGGCAAAGCTTCAGAGCTCTTGCTGACTGACAATTTTGTATGCATAACTTTCACCATATCAGAAAAGGACCCTAGCTTCGTGGCGCAGGACCTGAACTTCTCCACGATAGATTCCACGTTTGCGACGGTGAATGCTGGTAGGCCTGCGCTGAAAGGAACTGACACACAGAGCATTTCTGACATAGCGCACATACAGAACGACTTCTCTAGGAGGAGGAATAGCCTGCAGAAGCACAACAAACAGAAGAAGTACAGGAAACTGCGCCAGGCCAGAGGTAGGCAGAAGAACCGTGTCAATGATGCCTTGCAAAAGCTAACTACGGAGATGGTAAAGCAAAACCCAGGCGCATCGTTTGTCTTTGAAGACTTGAACGGAATAAATGGAAACAACAGGAAGTTCAGGACAAAGTTGAACAAATGAAAGGCTTTACCAGAAAATGATTGAATACAAGTCCTCATTCAAGACAGTTTATGTGAACCCAAGAGGAACTTCGAAGTGTCCTGTCTGTGGTGATAAGCTGAAGCACCAGGCTTGAGGGATATCTAAATGCGAAACCTGTGGCGTGAACCAATAGGCTGGCTTGCCATAACCCTGCGGTTACCGTGAGCGCGGATGGCCTTCTTTGAAGGATGAATACCTGTACACCGGCCATGAGCCTAAAGTGGCCGGAGCGGGCTTGAAGGTCAACGCTCCGAATGATGGTTATAAGAAATTATAACCTTTTAGAAACGGTTCAGTTCACCCCTTCTTACTAGGGCCTCGTTATATTTTTTTACCAGTTTCTCTTGTAAACAATATAATACGTTGCACACGGTGTGTATAAGTATGGTTAAATCAAAATCGTTTGATAATTAGCTCAAAACGTGCAACACTAAATAGCATCAATTGATAACAGAAAAACTCCATGAAGCTCAGGCAGCAAGCTTTTAATTCAGCGAGCGGGAAGTCCCCTTGACTTGGATGAAAGCGAGCAAAAGTATTTATAATCATACAGCTATAATAGGACAAGTAATGTGTTAAAAAAGCATGTTGAAAATCAAGGTAAATAATATGGTTAGTGCGGAAAAGAACAGCAGGATACGGGAGAAAGGCAGGGAGACAAGCGGAAAGGTCAGACTGCAAAAGTATATGAAATAAAATTCGATAAAAGCAAAATATCAAAGCAAAGATTCGACGCACTTCAAAGGCTCTTTCTTGAAGGGAAGTGGTTTACAAACTACATAATAGCAAAAGGCATATCGAATTCTGTTTCTTATAAAGACAAAAAGGTAAACATAAAGGTTGGCGATAAATTCGAAAAGAGATAGCTGATTGTATTGTCATCACAGATGAAACAATACCTGATAAAAAGGCTGCAGAGCAACAACAAAAGCCTTAAGACGCTGCACGCAAAGGGAAAGAAAACTGGAAAGATAAAATACAGGAAGGCGCTGCATTCAATACCCCTAATGCAATACGGCATAACCTATAAAATAAAGGATAAAACAGCACATATACAGGGCTTGGGTGATTTCAAAGCAATCGGGATAGATCAAATGCCATGCAACGCAGAGGTTGCTACTTTATAGAGAGAAATGGCGATTTTTACATGTCGTTGCATACTTGCCAAAAGAAGAAAGAGCGCATAACGGCAGAGCAATAGGCATTGATTTAGGCATAAAGAACCAGATTCTCAAATGGAATTAAGGTGTAATACGCTATACCAATGTCTGAAAGGATAAAGAAGCTTTACAAAGCCTTTTCAAAATCCCAATATGACAAAAGATAAAAAGCGAATTTCTGCACCAGAACAATCAGAAGACATAAACAACAAACTTGCGCATTATGTAACGTCAAATTATGAATATGTTGCTTACCAAAATGATAAGAGTTGGTCAAGGTTTTACGGGAGGAAGATATACCAAACTTCCATAGGAGGATTCCGCAATTGCCTAAAGGCAAGCACTCCTTTGGAAGTAGGCAGGTTCATAAGAACAACTGGCGTATGCATGAATTGTGGCACAGTGCAGCATCTGAACCTATCGGATAGAATGGTAGTATGCCCTTCATGCCATTCAGTATTTGATAGGGATGTAGGTGCTGCAAATAAGCAAGAAGGGCTTTGCCTGGGGAACCTAGGCGAGGCGCTCGCAGAGGATTATGCCTCTAGCATGTTAGAATACATAAAGCGTATGTGAAAGCAAGCATTGTCATTGAAGCTCCAAACAAGCGGGCGTGGCCCCGTCCGCAAGGGCGGGGTAGTTCACCTAGCTTAAATCTGCGCTCGATGGTGTCTATGGACTTGAGGGAGTTATTGAATCCTCGATTCTCCAGTCCTCCCTGAAATGTTCATTAGGATCATTAGCAACAGTGTAAATCCAATATAACATAAATATTCCTAATGTAATTATTGAAAGCACTATATAAAGTGCAGTGCTCCTGTCGACTATTTTAAAATATCTGTCGCCCTTCCATCCTATTTGTATAAAACCGTTGTTTTCAGCTCTTTCAATCTTGACAAAATCCTTGTTAAGTGAATGAAATATATAAAATATTAAAATAAGAGAAACAATTGACAAAAAAGGAATAATGAGTAATATACCAATAATTATCGCCCATTTAGCAGGGTCCCTCCTTGGTAGGTAATCTATTTCACTTATTACTTGATTTTCCTTACCGTCCTGATTTACTGACCCAAAAAGTGCCTTTATTCTTGTCGCGTGGTCATTAAACCGCTTTATTAATCGGTACATAATATAACCCAATATGGCAGCTGAAATTGCTTCTATTGGAATATATACTAATAATAAAGATGAAAATAACAGTTCACTATAGAATGGTGTCGAACTAATAACAGATTTTGAATAGCTTACCGGAATAAATATAAAAAGTGCTATAATTATGATTCCACCCACAAATCCGATTATATATGGCAAAAATGGCAGCCACAATGGCATTATATAGTCAGTTTCAGATCTCCTATTTTTTATGCTATGATAGTCACTCATGGATTTATGCGCCATTACATTGTTAATAAACATTTTGATGTGAGTGCTTTGTTGCATTAATGAAAAGTTGGGTTAATTATTTAAAAATTAGGATAAATTGCCGATTTAAAATAAATAATTTCTTTAATTTAAATTTGAAACTATTAACAAATTAACTATTTTTTGATATATGCAACAAAGCAGATGTGAGTGCTTTGTTGCATTAATTGATTATTCCCGGCCAATGAACAAATTAATTAAGGCACGTGTCCCTTTGTCCAGCTTACCCGAGCCTCGTGCCACCGCGATGCGCCTCCACAACATTATATGTGAACACCTTGGCTATTATTTCGTTGAATATTCCTGCATCAAGCA
>JARVJW010000024.1 GCA_029775955.1 Nitrososphaeria archaeon
GGTGGAGACCATATTCTCCGTCATAAAGAGGACCATGGGAGACGAGATAAGGTCGGTGAAGACGGTGGCCCAGAACAATGAAATGAGGGCAAAAATAATCGGCTATAACGCCGCTAGGATCGTAGATATGGCCTCTTCTTTATTCGGAGGTTTTCTACAGAGCCTAATTAGCACAACTTTTAATTAATGCAACAAAGCACTCGCTTTCATCCCCTTGACTTGGCAAGGGGACTTCCCGCTCGCTGAGTTAAAATTTTAAAAAGTGCCAAACCTACATTTTCAATCAAGCTTATAAGCGTTTTAGACGTCAGGAAGCATATGGATGGCTTTCCACATCTATCAGAGACGCTCAAGTCACTGGCTATGGAAAAAGGCATAGATGCACCAACGGAGATCCAAACAAAGGCAATGCCTGCAATTTTGACTGGTAAAAATGCCCTGTTGATCTCCCCAACTGGTTCTGGAAAAACCGAAGCCGTCATGCTGCCGATATTTGACTTGATGCTCAGTGAAGGAAGGGGAAACGGTGTGAGTACACTGTACATAAGCCCACTGAGGGCCCTGAATAGGGACTTGCTTGACAGGCTTGGCTGGTGGGCTAAAAAGCTTGACTTCAGGATGGCAGTAAGGCACGGGGATACACCAAAGGCTGATAGGCGTGGCCAAACACTTGCCCCTCCAGACATACTTATAACCACCCCCGAAACGTTGCAGATACTGCTGGTTGCGAGAAAGCTCAGGGAAATGCTAAGGTCAGTTAGGCATGTAGTTGTGGATGAGGTTCATGAGCTTGCTGACGACAAGCGCGGAACGCAGCTGGCTGTAAGCCTAAAGAGGCTTGAAGCCCTTACTGGAAGTCAAGTGCAAATTATTGGTCTCTCAGCTACAGTAGGTAATGCGGAAGAAATTGCTAGGTTCCTTGTAGGTGAGGGAAGGGAGTGCGAAATAATAAAGGCATTTCCGAAGAAGATGTTTAAATTCGAAGTGATCTACCAGAAAGCAAGGGAGGGTGAAGAAGGTGGCCCGCTTTTTCCCGATGTGGCTCATCGGCTCAGGCTTATAATGGAAAATATACAGGACAGAAAATCGCTGGTGTTCACTAACACTAGAAGTGAAGCTGAGTCACTAGTCAACAGGATTAGGTTAATTGATCCCAAGTTTCCCATAGCGATACACCACGGAAGCCTTTCAATAGGCTCCAGAAGTTCGGCTGAGGAAGGACTGAAGGCAGGCAAAGTGATGGGTGTCATATGCACAAGCAGCCTCGAACTTGGAATAGATATAGGTGACCTTGACGTTATTGTGCAATATAATTCCCCTAGGCAGGCATCTAAACTCATCCAGAGGGTGGGGCGGTCAGGGCACAGTCTAAGCAAAGTTAGCAAGGGAATAATAATTGTCCAAGATTCAGACGATGCGCTTGAAGCCGCAGTTTTGGCAAAGAGGGCCATTGAGGGAAATGTGGAGTCCATAAACGTGCCCGTTGCTCCTCTGGACGTAATGCAGCAGCAGATAGCGGGGCTCATCATGGAAAGGACGGTGATAAAGGACAGGGAACTTGTTTTTCTTTTGAATTCTACCTACCCATACCATGCTGTCACGTTTGATAACATAATTTCTGTGATAAATTACATGTCTGAAAGGAGACCGTCTCTGGTCAGGCACATCGAGGGAGCAATAATGAGACCCCCCAAGGCTGGCCCCCTGTTTGACTATTATTTTTCCAACCTTACAATGATTCCTGAAGAGGTCACATACGCAGTAATAGATGAAAACGGAGAGGGAATAGGACAACTTGATGAATCTTTTATATCTGAATATGGCGAAATAGGGTCAAAGTTTATCCTGGCTGGTAGCGCCTGGTTAATTACTGATATAAACAGGAACAGGGTGTTTGTAAAGAGGACTGAAGACCAAGCAGGGGCAATACCTAGTTGGATAGGCGAAGAGATACCAGTGGTAAAGGAAGTTGCCCAGGAAGTTGGTAGGGTCAGGGGGATGATAGCAGGGATGAGTACTGATGAAGCGGTAAAGTACTTGACAGAACAGTTCCCAATTGACGAGGAATCAGCAGAAAATGCGATTATGGAAATTGAGCTTCAAGTAAAACGAGGGCTGACTGTTCCTTCAGATAGCATAATAACCGTAGAAGGTGCCGGATCCTATGTTATTGTGCACACCCATTTTGGGCTAACGGAGAACAGGACCCTTTCAAGGATGCTTGCATACCTTATTTCTCAAGATACAGGAAACCCGATAAAGGTGAAAAGTGATGCGTATAGAATAATACTTGAGTCTCTCGGCGCATCACCGGATCATGTAACAAAAACAATCATGCAACTCATGAACGTTGACATAGCTTCACTGGCAAGGCAGAGCTGTGAGGAAACTGGCATATTCAGGAGAAGATTGTTACAGGCAGCTAGGAAGATGGGTGCAATTGAGCCTGGCAAAATGGTAACAATTGACGACGCCAAATTACTTGCGACCTCATTGAAGGGGACTGCAATATATGATGAAGCGATAAGGACAATGATGGAGGAGGACCTTGATTGGAAGGCTATAGCAGAACTCATGAAATCCATCAGGGACGGGAAGGTAAAGGTTGTATCCCTAGGACAGTTAAAGGAACCTACTCCAATTGCCATGATTGGGCTTGAAGAGATGGCAAGGCAGGGGGAAGTTGTTGACCCTGCAAGGCTTAAGAGGCTGATAATTGAGGGCGCTAGGGCCAGGGCCATGGGGTGCACAAAGACCCTTTACTGCTACTCATGCAATTCCGTTTACCCTGTGGAAGTTTATTACCTTGGAGACCCGCCAAGCTGCAGCAAGTGTGGCTCAACTGATATATCGCTTGTTGACTCCGATGAAACTTCTATAATAGATATGCTGTCTGGAAAGAATATAGAACTGAAAAATAGGGCCGAAAAGGTAAGGGCACTCATAAGGGACCACGGAAAGAAGGCCGCAATAGCGCTTTGTTTTGATTTGCCCATTTCTAGGATACCTGAAACAATTTTAGGGAAAGAAGATGACTTGCTCTTCCTTGCACTAATGGATGCAGAAAGAAAAAGGATAATAAGAAAACGCTAGGGAGCCAGATGCCTTGAATCTCGCGGATAGAGCACAACTTCTCTGATGTTTTCCTTGTTCATAATCACCATCAACAATCTGTCAAGGCCCATCCCCCATCCTGAGTGAGGCGGCATGCCCCACCTGTAAGCCTTAAGATGCTCGGAAAAATTTTCAGGGTCAAGTCCATTCGCCTTCAGCCTTGAGCGCAGCATTTCATACTGGTGAATCCTCTGGCCACCTGAAGCGATTTCAAGTCCACCGTACATCAAGTCGAACGACTCACTTAGTGTATCACCCTTTGGCATAGTGTAAAATGGCTTCAGGGAAATCGGCCAGTCAATGATAAAATAGTATCCCTTGTCCTTTCCGAAGTCATTCATAACATCAGATGAGAGGTCTTCACCGAACTTTAACCCTGCATTATTTGCTATGTATTCATAAGTGTACACTGGAAAGCTCTTTGTGATTTTATGATTAATTTCAAGTCTGTAATATATTTCCCTGACAAGACCTTCTATTAGTTTCATTGCATCGTCTTTCTTAGCCATGGCTGCTTCTACATCAACGCTCATAAATTCATTGAGGTGTTTTACTGTGTTGGATTTTTCTGCCCTGAAGTAGTGGGAAATCTCAAAGACCTTCCCAAGTGATAAGGTTAGTTCCTCTTTATAGAGTTGTGGACTCTGGGCCAGATATGCTGGCCTGCCAAAATAATCAAACTTAAATAGCTCTGCGCCTCCCTCAGAAGCTGTTGCTATTATTTTTGGTGTATCTACTTCTATAAATCCTGAACCTGTAAGAAAT
This sequence comes from Nitrososphaeria archaeon, assembly GCA_029775955.1. GTDB lineage: Archaea > Thermoproteota > Nitrososphaeria > Conexivisphaerales > UBA164 > KM4347-05. The sequence continues at coordinate 3,880 of JARVJW010000024.1, forward strand.
TCCCTTATCACCTTCATCGCCTTGGCTCGCATTAAAAATACCGCCCTTTCCTCGGGAATGCGAAGGTCTAGTGGCCTGTTGTTCACCCTTGTAGCTAATTCACTCTTTATCTTTGAAGCAGGGTCTATTGGAAGCACGGTGTCTGCACTGTTTATAACCTCAAAACCATCCATTCTTACTTCGAATGGGCTGGCCTTTCCTTGCCCCCTTACCACCTGCCCCCATATCTTTATATAACTTTGCCTTGGAACTTGCACTATCTTCTTTGCCATATCGTCTCGCGCTATAGCTTGATAATTTCCTTCAGGATCTCCCATTACTATAAATGTTAGCTTTCCAAGCTCCCTGAAGCTATCTATCCAACCAGTTAAGGTTACGCTCTTCCCCTCAAGACTTTTTAAGTCCTTGGACTGCACTCCTCCATGGCCTCCCCCTTTCAAATTCAAATATAACATCATCACCCTTTATTGCCTTAATTATCTTTGAGGCCTTGCCCAGGTCAACAGGAAAATTCATTCCCCTTGACCCAGATATTACAACTTTAATCTGCCTTGTTCCGTCAGGTATCCACACCACATTTACTGTAAGTATTCTTACTGGGTAAAGCAGATCCTCTACAAATTGCCTCATATCTGAGGTCTGTTCAACAACCCAAAAATTGCCTAGAGCTTCCTTTAGCTTGCCCATCAATGACCGGCTTGACAATACAGCCTTGGCTTCACCCTGGTTGAGCATCAAGACGTAATCACCTTCTATAAGATATGCCTTTTTAAGCGTAAGCCTGTCCAAGGCTGGAATCTGTGCTGCTAGCTTTGCAAGCACGAACGATGCCTTTACATCAACGTCACTTATTTCGCCTTTCTTTAGCCTTTCCTCACACCTTGGGCATAAAACTCCTACCCTTGCATCAAAGGTGCATATTGGAAATTTCAAATGTCATCATATTGGTGAGTTTGCAGGGTTTAAAAATCTATTCCCTTTATTATTTCATAAATCATTTATACAATTTTTAGACTAGGCGCATGGAGCTTGTTATTTATAGCTACATTTAGCAGAAGAGGGGTCAGAGGTTCCAGGTATCTTGATGTGTAAAGCTTTCCAGCATAAACTGGCTTGAGCCCTTCAATTGACCTGATTAATGTTGCTACCTTTTCATACGTCAGCCTTTCATCTGCTGCAACCATTACGTCATAATCCAGTGCCTGCGCAATGTCAGCAAGCCTTAGGGCTGGCACTGTATGAAATGTTGATGCTATGTTCTGACTTCCGGTCCTTAACCTGACAAGCTCTGCAGCAGAAAGTTGCTGTCCATTAACCTGGTATGGCGCATATGAGAAACCCTCCTTCGACTTCTTCATGGGCACCACTGGCACTATCACTGTCTTAGAAGTATCAACTGTTAACCCATCCAGGAACTGCGGCAGTACTTCAAATGGTATGGCAATTATCACATATTCCCCTTTAGATATTGCCTCGTTGTTTTTCATCCCTATAATGCTTGAATCACGTCCTTTTTTAGCCCTGAATTCAAGAATGTACTGCTCAGCTATGGATCTGGCCTTTTCAGGATCCCTTGACCCAATTATTACCTCTGAACGTTCGGCTAGCCTGAGTGCAAGCCCCTTACCAAGATCCCCTGTGCCTCCGAGAATTGAAACCTTCATGCAGGATTGCGGGTCAATAGATTTTAAAAGCTTATTGCTATCATGCTTGCAACGTTTCATCATCAATAAAAATAACTTTAAACACTAAGCAAAGCTTTTAAGCTCTATTTATAAAATGTTCAAACATGGCAGACCAGCTAACCAGCATTTTCAAGATATCAGACCAGGTAAAATCTGAGAGGGGTGCCTTGGGCACCGTAGTTAATTTTGTAAGTATTCAGGGAAGATCATACATTAAGGTGCAGTGGAAAAACGGCACTTATGGCATATATGGCATTGAAGAAATTAAGAGGTATAAAATAAAAAAGATGACGTAACACATGAGCGCAGGTTTTTCCCCACTGTTTGGATTTATTCCTAATTCGCCAACAGAATATGCACTGTACATGGTTATAATATGGGTGCCATACGTAATTTTGATAATATATGGTCAGAGACTACAGGGTTATGCAATAATGGCAGATGTGGGCAGATATCTATCCAGATTAAAATTTGATTCTGAAAAGTCTAGGGGAAACCTGCTTGGATATCTTCAGAGAAAAGGCGTTGCTGGAGATGGGCAAAAAATGATTGAGGGGATGATACAAAATGTCACAATATTTCCTGAAAATATGGATCCTGTAGGAATTGTAGGCAAAATGGAACTTATAATCAGAACTGAGGAGGAGCATGTGAAGTTGAGGGTAAAGGAAGTAATGAAGTCTGCAAATGACATTGAGAGAACGGCTACAATAAACATGCTTGAGATAGCATCAGCGCTAGATATGATATTCAGGGTTGTAAGGCACTTTTATTTGACGACGAAGAAGTCACCTGATGGCATTTACCTTGCTGCGCAGCTCCAGATGATCTTGCCCAGCATAGTTAAGCAGGCAGATGCATATCTTAATGCAATGGATGCGCTGGAAAAGCTACTTCCACTGGGTGACGCTGCGGGCCCACTCACTGTATCCAGGTGGATGAAGGACTCCCAGAAATACAATTATGACGATGAAACTATATATTCAGAAATGGATTACAAGGGAAGAAAGGTGGCAATAATTAAGGCAAAAGGCCCAGGGGCCAGTGTTGGAAGGGTTGATGATGTGCTTGCTAACCTTTTGAAAGGGCCATATTCTGGATCATCCGCAGTTGTTATGATTGATGCAGCATTGAAACTTGAAGGAGAAAAGTCTGGAGATGTTGCAATGGGAATGGGGGCTGCAATAGGTGGAATAGGAACTGAAAAGTTCAAGATCGAAGAAATATCCACCAAACTTGGCATACCCGTGTATGCCGTTATAATAAAGGAATCACTTATTGAAGCTATTTCGGTAATGACAAGGGAAATAGCGGAGGCCGCAGACCAGGCAAGGAAGACCATTCTTTCACTTATAGAGACTCAGGTTCCAGAAGGAGGAAAGGCAGTAATAATTGGAGTGGGAAATACGCTGGGGGTTGCTCAGTAAATGATGTCAAGGCAGAAGAACCAGCAAGCTTCCAAGTACTATTCTGTAGAAGAGTGCCCAAAGTGTGGTTATAAGATAAAGAGGGACTTTAAGGATGGAGATTACGTGCTGAAAATTTCAGGCGTTTGCCCCAAGGATAATTCGCCTATGTTTATTTCAATGATATATGCTGAAGTTGAACAGCCAAAAAAGTAATTGGTTTTCAGAAACGCATAAAAATAGGTTGTTGAAGAAGTATGCCATGACTATAGCCTGCCCAGATTGCGGGCAACCGATGATGTATGAGCCTGACACCAAAATGTATGTGTGTAAAAGGTGTGGCCTTTATGTCACATATAACCAACTAGTTAAGTTAATAGACGAAAAAAAGTCAAAGGAAAATAACGATATAAAGAAGGAATATTTGAAATGGTGGTTGGGCGACAAAAAGTAGCTCATTTTATTCCCTTTACACCCTGCGCCAGCTTCCTTAGGAGCTGCTGTTTTGGGATTGTGCGCTTTGCCTGTATATAAAAAGTCCTTCTATTGTTTCTCTTTGGATGTCTGGCCTCAAAATTCTGAGCCTCTATATTCATCTTTTTTAGCACATCCATAAATGGCTCCGGCCTTGGGTTTGATATAGAAAGACTCTTTGGGACCCTCCTTCCCTGAGCCCTGCTCAAAGATGAGTCAAAATAATCTAACCATATTACCTGCTTGTCCTCTTCCTTCATGCCAAATAAAACTAACCTTGATGCTTAAAACGCTTGCGATTCAGAAATTTTCTTCAGGTTGTTTATCCTCTTCACTATGTTTGGGTGAGTTGAAAGCATCCCCTCAATCCTGTCAGTGAAGGTTGTCTTCCTATTCATCACATATTGAAGTGCTTCATCAGCGCTCAGAGCTTTAAGGTCATCCACATTAATTGAAGATGGGTCGACTATAAACAACGCCCTCATGGTTCCAGCCTGCTTTACCTCTTTTGGCTTCCTCTTTGAGATTATTGAACCGTAAATGTATAATTTTGCTAGCGCAGAGCTCAGTTTCCTTGCGCCATTGTCGACTACTTGAGTCGAATGGAAGTCAGCATAACTTTCCCTCATTCTGCTAAAGGCAAGCATAAGCAGGCTAAGCACCATGTACCCCAGAAATGCGATTATGCCTATGATCACCATGACCCCAGAATTGTTCCTCTGGTCAAATAATGAGTTTATCATGAAAATGTATGCTATATAATAAAGTATTGCAGGCAGTATTGATACAATCATCATTACTTGAACGTCCCTGTGCTTCAGATGCCCCAGCTCGTGCCCAAGCACTGCCTCTACTTCCTCTGGATTTAATATTCTGAGCAGCCCACTTGTGACAGCAACCTTGTTTCCTGTAAGAGGTGAACCGTATGCAAACGCATTTGGCATGTCTATGTTAGCTACTACAAGCTTTGGCTCCTTTATGCCTGCCCTCTGTGCTATTCTCTTGACAGCGTTTTTTACTTCAGGTAGTTCACCCTCCTTCAATTCCCTTGTATGGTACATTCTGTCAATTAGCTTAGGACCAAATAGCCATTCAACTATATTGATTAGTGCAACTATTGAAACCACAAGTACTATGTTTGTTACACCCACCAGGGCAAATATGCCGAATAACAGAAGCGTTGTGAACCCTATTATAACCAGTAGGGTAGCAATCATGTTTGTCCTTAGTTCAAAAAGGGGAAAGTTCAACCTTTATCACCATTGCTTAGCTTTAAGTTCCACCTTATAAGATTTTTCTAAAAACTGCTTCGTTGCATAAATTAAAAGTTAGGCCCGGTTAATTAGAAATAATTACCGATTTATAATAAATAATTTCGCTGATTTATATTTAGAACTGTTAATAAATTAACTGTTTTTTTGGTATATACAATAAAGCAATAAAAACTAGGTATGTAATATCCCAAAATTATTAACGCCTAATAATGCACGAAACAGGTTGAACCTAACAAGATCAAGCAGATAATTGGCGAGAAAAAGGAGAGCAAATTAAGAGATAATACAACATTCAACACAATCAAGAATAAGGCAGTTATGAATAAAATACAAACTCATGGGTGCTGTGCTAATGCTGAAAAGCCCAGACAGGCCACCAAAGGCCAAGCTGTCTAGTCAGGGGCCATAGTTAGTTAACACTTTGATTAGATACACGTGTGGCACTGTATATTTAATGAAGATGTTAAAAAACGAGGGGTTTAACTTTTCTTACAATGTTATGCATTAGGTGTTAATGAATCCGTCTTCCTTTTTTCCCATTATCCTGTTTATTTCACTTTCAGGTACCCTTAGGGGCGGAAACCATTATACATTTTATCTTGGCCTTACTTGTCTCAAATTCTCAACGCGGTCAAGTGTAATACGCTCATTACATAAAGCCTTTCCATAATATATATCAGGTGATACCTTAATATGTTTATATAGTTGCGCCCTATAATGCTATAGAACAAATTTAACCCTTGTAAAGCTGAAGAATCCAATTCTGTCTACTAGGCTCGGCTTTCCCCTCATCATTGTGCACACGGAATCCCTTATTGCCACAAGAATACTCTCATTGTGTCGGTCCTCATGAAGGGCAACCTTATCAAATACTTTAACCACAGTTTCATCCTTCCATTGAAGTTATATAGCCCTTTAATGTATTGCCATTAAAGTAGTCTGGATGTCTTCACCGTGTCCTCTTCCTGATACTTAACGTGCCCTTTAAGCTCATCAGGGCCTTCATCCTCCTTTAATGCCTGCTTCTGGGAAGGCGTTAATACATTACCTTCCATCCTCTTTGGCCTTATTTATCATGTCCATGAACCACCTATCATGCCTCAGTTTTGTGAACGGGGTCAAGCACATGATTTATGCTATTGTAGCTCTTCTGTTACGTTAAGTGCTTTCAAGATCAAGCAGCTCTAAATGGCATCTTTGTCACAAGGTGTATGCCATGGAAGGTATGATAGTGCTAAGGTGAACGAATCTGAAAACCTGACCTTTCCATCTACTGCCTCTTGAGCTCAGGGTTAACCCTGACCTCCTCAATTAACCTATTAACCCTTGGATATGTTTCATCAGTGCATGACTCAAGCCTCTCAGACAGCTCCTTTGCGTTCTTAATCCCAAAAAGCAATTGAAGCATGTTTATGCCGTAAAGCCTACCTTTTATCTGCATAATCATCTCCCTATCAGCATATGCATTTCAATATGGCATCCCAACTAACTTGTATTTCCATGGCAGTATGTTCTCCACGTAATATGATGAACCGTTCATTGACAGGCCAACTATCTATTGATGACCTGTTAATTGTCCCAGGATAGAATGGGCTTGCCACGACTTCCTGCAATCCATGCACTATGAAGCCTTACGTCCAATTGCCAGTTATCAGTCTCGCCTATGAACCCTATCCTCCTTATATAAATTGCAGTAAGGGCACTTATCACCTGATTTAGTGTTGCCGTCATAAAGCTATGCAAGCTGTATAGGACTTGGGCAAGTATCTCCTTGTGGTTGGGGAACCTCATGGTAATACATCCTTGTGCCAACGCTTAAATTATGTTTAAAAAACAATTGGCAAATTAGTCAACACATTTAAAAATGTATCACCACTAACTAAATCGGAGAGTTAAATTTTTAAGTTAGTTCAAAATTAATAATCATGGTGGTCCTTATGGCAAAGAAGAAGAAGGAAAATAAGGAACAAAAGTCATCTGCATGATTTACTTTTATGTTAATCTTTTATTTTTTTATAAAATATAAATGGTAATACAGTGACATCCTCCCATTCATAAACAGTAGATCAAAATTTGCCCTCTCATGGCTTCCATTCCTCCACTATATCGGGGATGAACCAAAATATCAACAATGACATCATTGCACTCTGCTTCAGCGCACCAACTATGACCCTATATTAAAAGTGATTTAGCTTGACGCACATATAGGAGCACTGCCAAGTATAGCTTTGACGTTAGCCAGGAACCTGTTGATCATCCTGTAAGATGTCTCAATGCACCATCTGTTCCTGAACAGCTTTCCCTGCTTCAGGTTAGTGTTTATGACAAATATGGAGCTCTATGTGCCCAATCCTGTTCCGACCATCAAGTGCTACTACCCTGAATGTGGCCTGTTCATCATCACTCATCCTGTGCCCCTGGTGGTGTACATGGTCATCCCCGCTGGCGATGCCTACGTTGAGCGTCCTCATCACGAACTTCAAGCCAAATGATTGCAAGTAATTGATTATATTTGCCGAAAAATAGCCAACAGCAGCGGTTTAAACTTTATCCCTAGCTCAATTGCAAGCAATTGCTTGAGATGTTGCGTCCTTGATTCCCCATTTCCTATGGGCGTAACTGCAAGGGTTAGCTTACTGACCGCAACGCTTTCGTACTGGTAAGCCCAGTGCGTTACATCCTTTGGCCTAGTGCCCACGGCGCCTTCCGCATGAGGGTCTCCATAGTACATGCCAATCAACAGCAACAGTTAGTTTGTCCTTCAGTGTGCTCATCTTCTTCATATCCTTAACTACGTCATCGTTCAAGTACATCAGGATCCTTGAGGTTGTTCCTGATTGTCTGGCCGCAATCCGAGGTTGTGCCATCAACATAGTCATTGATGCAGTAATGAGGATCCTGATGACAGAATCACTATCCCTTGTGCGTATGTCTTGCATTTCATTGAGCCTTTCATTAATATATAAAATGTACCAACATTTGACCTAGGATGGTGGTTAGGTCATAATGATTACTAGACTGCTATCCTACATATTGATCCACTGTAAATGGCATGGGATTTCCCACTCTGTTAATTGGGTGTGGGACGTTATTCTAACATTATTTACCATAATAAAAAACATAACGTTATTTGCTATATAGAGACGAACTTCCCAGTTTATATGCCTTAGCAGGCTACACAGAGACGATAGATCAATGATTATATCAGCAAATGAGCAATCCAAAAAAGGGATTGGAGGACTTAGGAGAAGCAATGGAAATGCTCAGCTCTCTGGCGCATGAAGCTGTCAGCATAATCCAGATAGAGCAGGCCATTCTATAGCAGATGCTAGAAGCCAGACGGAATACCTGTTGTTGATCCATATCACACATTGCAGGAACGTTCAAGGTGTGGGCATATAGGCAGCCGCTCAGAGAAGTGCCAGTGTGGGCACGTTGACCATGCCGATGCAAACGCTTCATTCAACATAGCGTTGCGTCCACCTTTAATGGTAAGTCAATTGCATGCAATGGGAGCACTGATACCCCCAAAGAGGCAACTTCAAGGGTGGATACCTTAGAACCCTTTAGGGTGGAGAGTATGTCAGATATAACATTCTGGTTGTGGGCCTGGAACAGGCTGTGTGGAGGGACTTCCTCTGCTGCGAAGCAAGTTTGCTCTTATGAGGTAAGAAGCCCAGTCCGCAAGGGTAAGGTAGTTCACTGTTGACAATCATAATTTCATATGACTGGCTGTTATATTTTGACAATTTATTCCCGAACTAAAGTTCCCTTGTAAGCTTTTATGTGAGCACAATGATGTTCTCCCGGTCAGCCTTAATCACCTTCACCTTCCCTTCTCTTTCAAGTCTTTTTATAGCCCTCCACGCAGTAGTCTTGGGAATAACCAACTTTTGCCTGATTTCACTCTCCTTTGCCGAACCGCCCTTGCTTTTTAAATAATTAATGATTTGGTTATCAAGTTCCCTGACCTCTACTTTATTTAACCTAGATTTTCTGCGCCTAATAACAATATATCCAGAAATTACTGCTACTATTATAATAGTAGCAGTAATTTCCAATTCATAATTAGGGGAAGTGGGGGTAACTCCCTTTGATGGCGGGGGCATTATATAACTAATTGTCCAATTTCCGGCTCCAAGGATCAAGTATATTGAAGAATCTGTTTCTCCAATCGAATTTGGGATGGAATTCATTGATACGAGTGAAGCATTCTGTGGAAGAATCAGTTTTAACTCATAAGGGGTATTAATGGATATGAACCAGGAGATGTTATTTTTACCCACAATGCTGTCGGTAAAATAGTTAACGCTTATGGTGCCGTTAACATCAGGGACTATTGTCAAGTTTTTACCATTTATGCTGTATAGTGCTGGTGACCCATTGGAATAACTTACGGTAATACCTTCAGGCACCCCTATAATTGTAATGTTTTTAGGTGAAAAGGCAGTAACTGTTGTATTCTCTGTTACCCCAACATAACCATTTGGGAAAACGGTAATGGTAACCGATGGTTGCTGAACATAAGTTGCTGCAAGCAATGCAACCAAAAATAGGACAGCACACTTCATATTATAATTTTAAAATTGTTATTATAAAAGCTTTTAAAATAGACTCAGCTTTATCCCAATTCCCTTTTCAAAAGCCCTTTTAATGACAAGGCTTGCTGTAGCTATATCCTGTATTGCAAGCCCTGTTGAATCAAACACAGTTATTTCATTTTCAGAGTTTCTGCCCTTTATTTTGCCTTCCAGCACTTGACCAATTTCACCCGCTATCTTTTGTGGTTTAAGCAATCCTTTTGATATTGGCACATTTATTTCCCCAGAATGAACTGCCTGTTCCATGTCATCAACAATTATCCTGGCCCTGAGCAACAATTTGGGATCAAGTTCTTCTTTGCCAGGCGCATCAGCCCCTATGGCATTTATATGAGCACCTTCCGGAACCCACTCATTCATTACTAATGGCTCCATGGCAGGCGTTGTCGTAATTATTACTTCAGCATCTGATATGCATTCCTTTACATTAGACGCAATATCTATAGCTGCTCCTACACTTTTTGCATATTCAGAAAATTTTTCAACGTGTTTCTCTGAAATATCATATGCCTTTCCTGTCAATCCCTTTGTTATTTCATTTAAGCCAAGCAGCTGGTACTTTGCTTGAGTCCCTGCCCCTATAAACGCCACTTTCTTAAAGTCTTTTTTTGCCATTTCCTTGGCTGCTATTGCACCGGCAGCACCAGTTCTCATGCTAGTTAATAGCGTGCCATCCAGTATAGCCAAGGGTTCCCCTGTTTCAGGGTCCAAAAGCAAAATTGTTGCCATAACAGTGGGAAGGCCTTTTTCCTTGTTCTTAACGTGAACGTTTACTACCTTTACCCCGGCAGATTTAAGAGAAGGTATATATCCGGGCATCACCCTAAAATCGCCATTGTATTCATGAAAAAATAGGTAGACCTTTGGAGGCATCTGCGTCTTTCCCCTTGCCTTTTCTCTGAACGCTTCATCAACTGCCCCAATTACATCTGCCATGTTTATAAGTGACTTGATATCATCCATACTTAGAAAAGTAATTGTCATAATTACTGTTCTCAGCCTAGATTTAATAAACCTTTGCACGATACTGCTTTGTTGCATTAATTGATTATTCCCAGCCAATTACTGGTAACGGTAATATTCATTCATTATCCATTAACAATGATAATAAAATTGCCGTGTAGTACATGCCAACAGATCTGGCGTGTTCCTCAATGCTCTGACGCTCAGCTTATTTTTCAGTTCATGAATGTTATTGGGACACAACACTTTCCCTTCTTTTCCTCCATTATGTATGTAACAACGTGCAAGTCATTGTTCTTTCGATTAGCGGTGGCAAGCCCTTTTAAATCTGATCAATAACCTTAGAATCGCCTAACCCTTGTATATGCACTGTTATGCTTGGATTTGTACGTTATCCCATACTGCATGAGGTATCCCTGCGCCTTATCTTTTATGTTAATTGTATTTTGTCCTGTAGCCTCTTTATTATATGTTGTTTCATTTGATACGATAATACCTTCAGTTCCCTTCAAAGTTATCTGCTTTGTTGCATTAATTGTACCAGATGATCAAACTTGTTTGATATTACTATTTTAATTATTAATGCCAAAAATTTACATACCTTGGCAGATAGGGATTGGAAAGAATATAATGAAAAGCTTGTCAACATTTGATATATTTGTTAATGCTGACCTCCTGATTAACCAAGCTGAGCAGCTGAAGGGGATGAATGAAGGGAAGAGGGGAAAGCCCTATGCCTACTCTGATGCACTGATGCTACTGGCCGTAAAGGAGTACTTTGGACTTCAGGCAGACCGAGATGCTTGGTGGAATATGGGGAGCCAGGATACCATCCTATACCCAGATCTGCAGAAGGCAGAAGGGGCTGAAGGTTCCGCTTGGAGTATGACAAGGATAATCCTGTTGACATAGCAGTTGACTCATCAGGCATCAAGATATTCAATAGGGGTGAATGGATCAGGCAGAAGTGAGGAGGGGATGGGTAAAGCTGCACATTTCATGTGATATAGCTAATCACCTCAGTGTAGAGGTAACAGATGAGCGCTGACGGGAAGGAGTTCAGCAAGCTTGTTAACGGTGCAATGGATACTGTTGGCAAAGTGAATAAGGTGTTCGGTGATTCGGCCTATGACTCCATGGATAACTTCAGTGCAGGCCATGGGCGCAGAGCCTGTAATAAAGCCCAAGATCAACTCCACTGGAAAATCGAAGGGCTCGTACGTCAGGTCAAAGGTGGTTAGGGAGTTCCTAAATGATCCAATTGCATGGAAGCATAGATACGGACAGATGTGGAAGCGGTGTTCTCTTTGTTAAAGAGAATGCTAGGAGAGTACGTATCATCAGTGCTTGATGCAGGAATATTCAATGAAATAATAGCCAAGGTGTTCACATATAATGTTGTGGAGGCGCATCGCGGTGGCACGAGGCTCGGGTAAGCTGGACAAAGGGACACGTGCCTTAATTAATTTGTTCATTGGCCGGGAATAATCAATTAATGCAACAAAGCAAAGTTATCGTCAACTTTATAAGAAACTGAATTAGTTATGCCTTGTAATATTATATAAACCACGTTAAGGAGGAGCCTTTGAAGTTCATCAGATTTCTGTTTTGCTTAATGCTCTTTGATTTTTTCTCCTTGCTAAATAATTTTTTTACGTATCTTGTCGTTCTTTATCATACACAATGCATATACTGCGCTCTTTGTACGTCTAATTATTATTTTATAATAAGATATAAAAAGCCTTTGCTCGCCTTCATCCCATTGACTTGGATTTCCCGCTTGCATATTTAAAAACCCTATAATAAATTATGGTGCGTAAATCAGTTAATTCCAAATAGTCTAGCGTACAAGTTAACAGAATCAGTGCTTTCAATCTTTACAGTAACAGACCTGCCAAGCATTTCACTCTCACTGAATATTACTATTTGCTTATATGCAAAATTTCTGCCCTTCCACG
>JARVJW010000211.1 GCA_029775955.1 Nitrososphaeria archaeon
GAAGGAGATGAAGAGGGGCTATTCAAAGAAGTATCACCAGAGGTCAATGGTGGAGACCATATTCTCCGTCATAAAGAGGACCATGGGAGACGAGATAAGGTCGGTGAAGACGGTGGCCCAGAACAATAAAATGAGGGCAAAAATAATCGGCTATAACGCCGCTAGGATCGTAGATATGGCCTCTTCTTTATTCGGAGGTTTTCTACAGAGCCTTTAATACAATGGAGTTATAATATTGTTCATTCCAGCCATCTTTAGCCCAAAATTCGGACTGCCCGCCCCTCCGTTTACCTATGCATGGGGGTGATCTGTGACGCCCTCAGGGGTGCGTACACAGGCTTAAATTTCTACAAAGGGTCGTGCCGCTGCCTGGCTTGCCCTCCTGACAAAGGCTCCTGCGCTTAAAGCTGACACTTTCTAGTATATTATACTGATACCTAAACCCTAGATGATAGAAAAGGGAGATTATTCGATCATTATGGGGCGCAACGCCAGCTTATCCGGATGCCCCATGGCAGGCAGACGGGAGGTTAATAGCTGAGTTTAAAGCAGGTATGTCTCTCCTGTGCTCTTCCAGTAGAATCGCGGTGGATCGAACAGCGCGTCGTTGGGGTCGCTGACGCCCAAATCTTTACCGTTCAACCTTATGTGCTTAGTAGTAGGCCTTGCATCGCGGCCGCGGAGCGCGACTACCATTCCATCTACCATTATCATGGCCGTTCCGACTGTGTCGCCAGCCTCGATGGCTCCAAGGGCATCCTTCCCTACACTGCCAGGCGGCCTGTCAATTATTATTGCATCGGCTTCATATCCCTTTTGTATCTTACCGGTGTTTATCCATTTACCGTAAAGGTCGTGCGTATTGCCCGTAGCCATGGCTATAGCCTTCTCCGCCGCGATGTTGCCCAGACTGGATATTATGTTAACGGCTCTTTGCACGGCAACGGGGAAGTAGCCCTGTCCCGTAGGCGTATCGCTCCCTACTACCAACCTATTCAACTGGCCGTTCGTCTTAAGGTGTTCTATTATCCGTACCGCCATCTTGAGATTCCCGTAAGGGACTATCTCCAGCGCCATTGACGTCTCATCAATTAATGCCCTAGTATCATCCCAGCTGCATGCCGTGCTGCCGCCATTGATGTGCGCCAGCTTGTCCGGCTTTAGTTTCTTTATAAAATCGAGGTTAAGCTCCACCGCCCCCTTTAGCACCCCCGAGCCATAATTGCTGGGAATGAACATGCCATACTTCCTTGCGAAGCTGGCCTCCTCTAACAGCTCCTTGACGCTGAGATCCGAACTTCCTCCTATCTGTGCAACCCTCCAGATTCCTATATCCGCCAGCTCTTTAAAATCCTGCTCCTTGAGCCCCTTTACCAGTGTGATGCTGCCGGCGTGCACCTTTTGGGCGCCACCTGGCCTGTAGTTCTTCCACGCCCTGTACGCAGCTATGGCCGTTGCCTTGACGCCGGCCGGATCCGGCGGGTAAAATAGAGGTAATCCTTCGAACTGGTTAAATTCATCTATTACAGTTGTAATTCCCTGCAAAAGTGCTTCCTCCATCAACCCAACCATTCTTTGCATGGGGGAATAATCACCTATGGAGATATGCGTGTGCGGATCTATATAGCCCGGCATGAGGACCATACCGTTAGCATCTATGGTCACATCCGATTTATTGGGATTGACCTCGTCCCTGTACCCTATCCCACTAAATTTCCCGTTTTCGATGGTTACCGTATCACCTTTAAGTATACCCTTATCCCAGTCTCCGCTTACGATCTTACCTATGTTCTCTATGGAAACCTTCATACTAATCATATTCATTTATTCTACCCATTAATTAAAGGTTTTGTAAATCTCGGGTGTAGGACATAATTACCGCCTTGGAGCAAGCATAGGCAACTCGCTGGCGCGTGGATATTTATCGCCGGCGCTATATGTATGAAAGGACGAATTTTTAACTTGTTTTTTATAGCATGGTGGAACTGCACAGCGCCGATATCTAGGCTAAGCCGAAGGACATAGATAGGTTATTACATAAAGAAGGAGTACCTCAAGGAGCACTCAAAGAAGGAGAGGAATTGGAGGACCTATGAGCAGCAGTACGCCAGAAGGATAAAGGAAGGAGGCCATGAGGATGCTGGAGCCGCTGATACACGAAACCGTGACCACCATAGGGGTGTACCAGGAAGGTGAGACAAGGGGAAGGCCGGAGATGCTCACCCTTGAGCAGAAGGTCAAGATGCTGCTGATCAAGCAGCTCGTAGGTGAATCAAACAGGATGTTCGCCAACATGCTGGTGGTGTTCTCCCTACTTGCTGGATGACATAGAGGTATCATATAAAATAGTGTAGAGATTGTATTCGGACGAAGTGGCTCTTGCCGTACGCAATCTGTACGTGCTCGTACTGAAGAAGAAGGAGGTTACCGCATCTGACGCCACAGGTGACTGCACAGGTTACTCCCTGACCATCAAGAGGAATTATGAATCCTACACGCAGAAGCTGAAGGACGGGGCAAAGGAGGGAAACGGTAACGGTGGACCCAGGGAGGCGAATAAGGACCAAAGGAGGAGGCTCTTAGCCTATACCTTCGGGCTGATGGACCTGAAGACCAGGATGTACCTAGCGCACGGGTCCAGCCTGAAGCCGGAGAAGGAGGCGTTCGACAGGGCCATGGAAATGCTCCCGGGGATAGACGTAGCGCTGTCCAGCGTAAGGCTCGACAGGTATTATTCCTACCCTACGTACGTTGATGCTTTCGGTGCAAGTACAGTGTACGTCATTCCCAAGAAGAATTCAACCCTGAACGGCTCTCAGAAGTGGAAGGACACCATGAAGGAATTCGTAAGGGACACCGTAAGCTATCTGGAACAATATCATAAAAGGAGCAACTCCGAGTCCGGCTTCTCACAGGACAAGAAGATGCTTGGCTGGACTGTCGCACAGAGGAGAGAGGATAGGATAGGCTGTGCGCTGTTCTCCATCGGGCTATGGCACAACTTGGCATCGTAGAATTTTGTCTCACAGCCGTAAATCTCTATTCATGTTGATGAAAAATTTGAGGTAAATTAGATAATCACTCAAATGATCTATACGAACTCATATTCATACAAGCGCCAATAAATATACAATCATTCCAAAGTTTCTCTTACTTATCGGACTACACATGCCTTACCAGCAGCAGCCACATGATGTTCTCAAGGCCGCCGTGCTACACCTTGCCCATATGTGCCTGCACCTTTTTGAAATAGTATACATGGTCGTTTCTATTACATTCAAAGTGTAAGGGGAGTCTATACACATTATGGCCGGATTGATAATGATCACCATAAATCCCGCGTTATTCCCAATGAACCTACCGCCTTAGACGTACTCCTTTTTCTTCAGCTCCTCAATAAGTAAATTATGAATTTGTTTGGTGCCATAGCGCCAGGGCAGTTCATTTGAATCAATTTAATCTTCAATAGTAATAATTGCATTGGTATTAAATTCAGAACTAATGGTGGAGTTGCTCGAGTATAAACGACTGTGCATTGTGAATATGGATTTTCGAGTGGAGGACAACACTGGCTTGCTACCTAGCGGACATCCCTCTGAGCATACGACTTTGTGCGGCATAATATGTTCATTATGTTGCCTGCTTGCTTACCAGGATGTGTCGTCATAAGATGTGCGTTATGATATCCCTGAGTATCCTTTTTGCGTCCTTTATGTAGCTAATGCCGTTAGTATCTCCAGCTCCACCTTTTACTAAGAAACATCCTGGCATGCCATTTTTGACATAATTATGCCAATGATAGACTAACAGTTAACTATACCTCCTTAGACCTAGAAGCCTGACATCTCTTCATTTTAATGATTTGGTTGATATCACTATTGATATATATGCTAGCGCCATACGAGATGACTAGCCACATATCATAAGTGAACTAGCACTGTTTATCGAAGTCAACAAAACCTATAACCTCGGACACCACGAGCCCAACGGTCGATGCCATTCGGGAAACAGTTCGACGGCTTATATGGGGGATACGATCGCCGGTTTTTTAGGTGACTAAACGGAACCGCAGCTGCTGATAGCCCATTATTTTAACTGAGTTCCAAGTTGTTGATTTTAGCCCGAAAACATTTAAAAATTATAATATGCACCCCGAACTTAAATGAGCAAGAACCTTCGAGGTTTTTTAGATTCTGTTAGGGATGAAACCGTGTTCATAGATGAACCTGTGAGCCCGCGGTTCGCCATCAACGCATATGTGGAGGCATACGAAAGGCGACAGATGTATCCACTGCTGTTCTTCAACAACATAGATAGGAAGAAAGTGGTCATCAACGTGTTCGCGTCAACATCGAGGATGGGCAGGGCTCTCGGATGCAGAGAAGGAGAAAGGGTATCGGCGAAGTTCTTCCAATTGGCAGCAAAACCGATCCCACCAGTTACCGTGACTGCCCACCCATACGATGTTAATGAACGGGATATATCCTCGCTGCCGCACATCGTGCATAACGAGTTAGATGGAGGTGCATTTATAGACAGTGGCCTCACGGTATTAAAGGACCCTGAAAGCGGGGCGCTGAACATGGGGATATACAGGCAGCAGATCTATGATGAAAAACACATCGGAATACTTGCTGATCCCGGGCACGATGCACAGCTGATAATTGAGAAGTACAGCAAATTGAAGAGGGAGGTCCCGGTGACCATTAACATTGGGCTTCATCCAGCCGCGTACTTTGGAGCAGTATACAGGCCCCTCGGAATAGGGGGTGAAATGGATGCCGCCGGCGGGTTCCTACAGGAGCCACTTGAAATAACTGGGGGACAGGAGGTCAATATTCCGTATCTGGCTCAGAGCGAAGCGGTGATCGAAGGCGTCATTGAAGACCCCAGCCTCGTTAGGGAGGAAGGCCCATTCGGGGAATGGCCAAAATATTATTCCGGCAAGCAACGCGTCCCTATCATAACCGTAAAACGGGTAAGTATGAAGAAGGATTTTATCTATCTCGATATAGCAGCGGCGTTCAAGGACCATCTGAACTTGGGGGTGAATATCCCCCACCTTGCATCCGTATACAACTCGGTCAAAGCCGTATCCCCCTCTGTTAAGGACGTCAGGTTTGGATATGATTTCGCCCCCCTCCTGTACATACAGATGAAGAAGTTGAACGAGGGGGACGCCAAGCGCGCTGCGATGGCCGCTCTCGCGACGGAAATAGCCATAAGGATGGTGATAGTCGTGGACGAAGACGTCGACATATACAGCGATGAAGCCGTATTTTGGGCTGTAACTACGAGGGCATCCAGAGCCAGGGCCTTCACCATAATTGAAGGAGCTCTCGGCAATTTCCTCAATCCGGCTTGCTATTCAGGGAGTGGTGAAAATCGCACCCTTGATGACAAGGTGATCATAGATGCCACCAAGCCTATCGCTGGTTTCCCTACGGTTGCGGGCGCCCCAAAGGACATGGTCGCTTCCATAATGAGGAAGATCGGTGCCCCCCTCCAAAGTTAATAATTAAATACGGTGAAATAAAAAGGTAATTTTATGTCGTTACAGCAATTCATAGATGGCTATCGGAAGGACAGGCCTGATGATGTCCTTGAAATAAACGACTAGATCAGCGTAGATTATGAGCCCACATGCTATGCAAACTAGCTGAGGGACTATAATCCGATGCTGCTGCTCAACAGGGTCGATGGCTATGACGGCCTCAGGCTCATCAACAACGTCTTCGGAACGAAGGAGAGGATAGCCTTTTCTCTGGGATACACTGAAAAGGACCTCTACAGCAGGTGGAACGATATAATAAGCAGGAAGAATGGCAACCCTTCGATCGTATCCGATGCTCAGGTAAAGGAGGTGATATATGGGAAAGATTCACTCAACCTCTTCAGATTACCCGCGCCAAGGCACTATAAGGAAGATGGCGGAAGGCACATAAGCGGAGGGCTCATGCCGTCCTGATGAGCATCAAGGAGACGTGCAACCTGAGGAAGGAGAGCTTCGAACTCCTAGCCACCAACTTCGGGATAAAGGGATCATTTAGGAGCAATGACGTAGCAAAGAGCGTCAACGATAAGCTTGGGATGAAGCTAGCTATGGCTCATCAGGGGTTATAATATAAGAATCTGAGGTCAGCAAGGAACTCCCTTAACCTGATGGTCTTGTACTGCAGGTTCAACCCGTTTTCATTACACAGAATCAAAGAACACAACAGCAAGACTCCGCTGGAGTTGGCTGGCATAGATACTTCATGGCTTAACTGGATAGAGTACTCACATAAGGAGTGTCTTCAACGCGCCATAATGATACAGTCCAAAATTGGGGTGATGCTTGGTAAACCAAAGGTCTTATGCAACCCCCGAGCAGGTAGATAGCATATTTCTGTTTGTATACCAAGCACGATGCTTTAAACCAAAAATTTAAGTAAAATACCTAAATTTAATTAACTTAATGAAAGTAGCCATATTTAACGCGGGAAAAATTGTTAGCGGTGATTGGAACAGGGGAATTTTAAAGGCCAATTCTGTACTGATTGAAAATGGAAAATTTACGCAGATAGGCTATGAGGATGATATTCATCCCGAAAAGGCAGATGTTAGAATAGACGCAAATGGCATGGTTTTGATACCCGGTCTGATAGACCCTCACACACACCTGGGGTTTGGCGAGTGGGGGCCTGAAAACGGCATGATAGGTGTTGCCCAAGAAGCCCTGTACCAGGGCACAACTACAACTGTTGATGAATTTGCAAGATATGAAGGTGAACCTGATTTTTATCCCCCAAATCCCGGCGGAGTAAAGGCTTCTGCAATTGTTCACTATTTTGCTTGGAAAAACTACAGGCCTGGAGGCCTGATGAAGGTTCACGGCGGCAGCATTTTATTAGTAAAGGGATTAAGGGAGAGCGATTTTAAGGAGCTGGCTGAACTTGGCGTATGGAAAGTAGCGCAAATAGGGGGGAGCAGTGACCTCAGCCCTGGCGAATTGCTGGAAATGGCATCATGGGCTAGGAAATATGGGATGTTTATACCAACCAATTTTGGAGCGGGTGTCCTAAAGACGGCAGTTTACCTTGATGCTGAATTTGTCAGAAAGCTTCAACCAGACAAGCTCGCTCACACCAATGGGGGCAGTACTGCAGCTTCGTGGGACATAACCAGAGAAGTGATCGAGGCTGCCCCGAAGGCAGCAGTTGAGCTGGTAACTTATGGGAATCAGAAGATGTCCTTGAGAATACTGGATTACTTGAAAAGCAAAAATGAATTGGGCAAGGTTATCCTAGGAAGCGACACTCCAACTGGCCAAGGTTACTTCCCCATAGCAATCAATCAAGGCATAAAATTTGTATCAAGTATAGGCAATGTGCCTGCTGAAAAGGCCATTGCCATGGCCACGGGTAATACTTATGATTATTACAAAAAGTGGATAAATGCTGGAAAGATACAGGAAGGCCTTGAAGCTGATTGTGTTATAATTGACAGGCCACCTGGCAGCGTGGGCACCGATGCGCTGGGAGCAATTGAGAATGGTGACATGGTCGGACCAGCAATGGTGATGGTTGATGGTAAAATCGCAGCTCTAAGAGGAAGAGACAGCAGGCCCACAACCAAGTACATAAGGCTAAATGGCAGGGACCTTGGAGTAACTGACCCTGACGAAAGGCAATTTGATCCACCGAGATTTTACTGGAAAAGCACAGGGGAAACATATTTGCTCTTAAACAACAAGGCATAAACTTTTAGACGACTAAATCCCCACAGAACAAAATTCTTTAATAAATTACCATTATTAATAGTAAATCATATGGAGGAATTACTTTACAAGAATGTTAACAAGAGCAGCCCAATGCTGGGATCAAGTGAAAAGGTAACTGGCACATACAAATATGTTGATGACATTTGCGCACCTGAAATTTACTATGGAGGTGTGCTGAGGGCAGGAATTCCTCATGGGATAATTAAAAAAATCGATATCAGTGGCGCTGTAAAATCTCCAGGTGTAAAGGCCATTATAACGGCAAAAGATGTGCCTGGGTTGAATGCCTTTGGATACTTTGTTCCTGAGCAGCCAGTGCTCTGCTATGACAGAGTAAGGTATGACGGCGATGCGGTCGTAGCTGTAGTCGCAGACACTCAGGAGCACCTTGTGAGGGCGCTCGAAATGATAGATTTAGAAATAGAGCCCCTCCCAATAGTTGACTCAATAGACGAGGCACTTGATAGCAAAGCTCCAAAGATTCACGAAAAAGGGAATATCCCATATTTTGTTGATTATGAAAATGGGAACTTTAACTCTGCAAGCGCGGACAGGCTCGTAGACGGTTTTTACGAGACTTCAATGGTTAAGCCCATGTACATAGAGCTTGAATCAACAATAGCAACATACCTTAATAACAGGCTTGAAATAATAACAACAACCCAAAGCCCAGCCCACGATATACAACAGCTGTCAAGGAGTTTGAACATCGATGAAAAAAACATTCACATAAAATTTATGGACCCTGGGGGAGCATTTGGCGGAAAGGAGGAAATCCATACGCAGATACTGGCATCCCTTCTTTCAATGAAGGGCAAAGTGCCTGTAAAAATGACATTTACGAGGGAGGAATCAAACATGGCTACCACCAGAAGACAGGCATTTAGATTTTACATTAAGAGCACACTGTCCAGTGATAATCATATTTTAGGAATCTATGTCAGGGCCATTGCTGATGCTGGGGCATATATTTCTCACGGAACGTCAGTGCTTGATGTAAGCGGTTCGCACGCCTCAGGGCCCTATTTTATACCAAATGTGAAGTTTGAGGGCATGTTGGTTTACACTAACCATCCACCAGCTGGGGGAATGCGAGGCTATGGGGCATCAGAAGTAAACTTTGCATTGGAAAGGCACATTGACCACATATGCAAGGAATTGAACCTTGACCCGGCAGAATTTAGGTATGAAAACATGCTACGTGCAGGTCAACCCAATGGCACAGGGCTTGTGCCACTTTCTACTGTAAAAGCCAGGGAAACACTTGAACAGGCGCGCAGCGGGAGGTTGTGGAAAAGCAGAAATAAAGCCTCTGGATTGCCACCATACATAAAAATAGGTTATGGCATAGCTTCAGGGGCAAAGAGCACAAGCTACGGTCAGGGCGGTGATTCAGCCAAGGTCAAAATGACGGTTGAAGATGGCTACATAAACATTTACTTCAGCACGCCAGATATGGGCACAGGCATAAGGCCTTCAATAAAGTTGATAGCTTCCAAGTCGCTAAATGCTGATATTGATTTTATAAGGGTGTACAATGACGACACAGATTTTCCACTTTCTGGAACAGCTAATGCATCGCGCGTTACATTTATGATAGGAAACGCTGTAGTAAAATGCAGCATATCACTGCTTCAAACATTAAGGAGAAGCCTTGGAACGGCCGTTGACCTTAGCAAAAAGGACACTCTGGAGGAAATTAACAAAAGGTTGGGGAAGGTGGAGGTCACAGAAGAATACAAGCTTCCCGCTGTTGCGGGGGGAAGTTACAAGAAAGGAGATTTCATATTTTCATTTGCAACAGCTGTGGCAAGGGTAGAAGTGAATTCCCTGACCGGCGAGCATAAAGTTACTGATATTGAATTTTACCCGGAGGCCGGAAACATAATAAATCCAGTTGCATTCAGGTCCCAAATGGAGGGGGGCATCATCATGTCATTGGGCTATGCAATTATGGAGGAGCTCAAGACCTTTAAGGGCCATGTTATTTCAAACAACTTTACTACGTACATGGTGCCCACCGTCAAGGATGTACCCAGAATAACTATCGGCACAATACCAGGCTTTGAGCAGCTGGGCCCTCTTGGGGCAAAGGGTGCAGGCGAATTGCCTCTTGTGGCAGTTGCGCCAGCAATAGTGAACGCGTTAGCAGACGCCACGGGGAAGAACCTAACGAGGATCCCAGTCAGGAACGAAGACCTGATCTAAACAAACCATTAAATAAAAAAGCTACCGACTTGAAAGCATGTCTCTTAGAAGCGCGTTGAGCGACCTTGTAAAAGTTATGCCCAACGAAGTGCTGAAGATAGGTCAAGAGGTAAGCGTGGAATATGAAATAACCGCCTATGCCGAAGCCCTTTCAGCATCAAGCCCAGTTCTTGTATTCGAGAGGGTGAAGGGTTATGCAGGATTTACAGTTATAAGCAACATGTTCAGCTCTAGAAGCAAGATTGCAGCTTTCTTAGGGGTAAGCGAAACGGGGCTTAATGAGAAGTGGGTTTCAATATTGAACCGCGATTCTGACTTCAGTGTGAGGAGCTCCGGGGGGCCAGTCAGGGAGATCGTCATGCTTGGGGACACGGTTGACGTCATGGCTCTGCCAGCACCTTTACACTATGCGCAGGACGGCGGGAGGTACATAACTGGAGGGATAACTGTTGCAAAGGACAATGATGGCAAGGTGAACCTGAGCTTTGCCAGGATTCAACTTATCGATAAAACAACCATTGCGATGAGCATGCACTCCAGGGGCCACCTCTGGAGCTACTACCTGCATGCAAGGGAAAAGAAGCAGGACCTTCCAATATCAATAGTAATAGGGGCGCACCCGATATACTATCTTATGGCTGCAGCGCGTATAGATGAGGAGTACAGGAAGGTGCAGGGTCTGATAGACGATTACCTGATCACCGGGCTTACAAACGATCTACCTGTTCCGGCAAATGCAGAAATAGTTATTGAAGGCAAAATATTATGGGATAAAACGTACAACGAAGGACCGTTCACGGAGTACACTGGTTACCTTTCAAATAGGTCAACCAAGAACGTGGCAAAGATAGACGCAATTTACATGCGAAAGGATGCAATGTACCTTGAAATAAACCCGTCAAGCTCAAAGGAGCACATTTTGCTTTCCGGAATAGCAAAGGAGCCGGTTATAATGTCAACAATAAGTAATTTCCTGCCATCGGCCTACAGGTTCAGCGTTGAGTGGCCCCTGAAGGGCGTTCACTATGTTGCAATGGCATATATTGAAAATCCCGATAGGGGGATATCAAAACAGCTGGGGCTCATGATGGTTGGCCTGGACCATTACCTTAAGATAGTATTTGTTTCAGAAAACAGGACGGACTTGAAACTGTATAACATGATTTCACAGATGCTCTGCTCAGTAAAAACTGACATAATTAAGGACGTTTTTTGTAACAGGCTTGATCCGTCTGCATCACCGGATGGCACCAGCAGCAAGGTAATTTTCATTTGCAGGGGGAATCAGGAAATGCCCACCATTGAAGCCTCAGACAGCGGTGTTAACATAGGGCGCTGTGGTAAGAAGCTACATATAGGGCACAGCGTTGACGAGTCGGCGCAAATAAACCTGTTAGTTGACAATGACATAAACCCTAGAGATGAGGAGGAAGTGCTATGGGCAATGGCAACGAAGCTACAGCCAGCAGAAGGCATAAGGACTTCAGAAACTGGAATGATCATAGACGCCAGGAGAAGCGGGCTGAGCAGGCCAAAAATTCCAGAGGAAGCAATTAAGGCTGTTACACGTTATCTCCAGACAGTTCCAACTCGTTCCTGACTGAAGCCCTTTCATTTATGAGCTCATCAAGAAGCTGGTGGAGCCTGTACCTGAAACTGATTGCCCTATTGTAGTATTCATCTTTGCCTTCCAGCTTGTTTACGGACATATCGTAATTTATCAGGCAGCTCCTGGTTGAAATTATCATTTCGTCAACGACCCTCAGGTAGGTTTCCTTAGGGGTTTGGAGCATTCTCTGCTCCTTTATAATAGATCTGAGCTGCCTCATGGAAGGCCTGTTTTCCCTTATTTTATTTACAATCTCTTGCATCTGTTCCTCATCCTTTACCCTCGTAAGCTCGGCAGCTACAAAGGGCTTAAGTTTTCCCTCTGCCACCATTTCCTGTATCTCCGACGGCAAATCAAGCATTCCTATCATCATATGAATGTATGTTGGGCTCTTGCCTATATTCTTTGCAAGCTCGGAGAGGCCTCCCCAGCCCTTTTTGTGGACATAGTTGGCATAGGCCATGGCCTCCTCTAGCGGGTTAAGGCTTTTCCTTTGCACGTTTTCAGATATAGCTATCAGGTATGCATCCTTCTCAGTAACATTGACAACTATTGCTTTGACCTTCTTCATTCCAAGCATTTTGCAGGCCCTGAACCTCCTGTGCCCTGCAAGCAGCTGATACATCCTTTCTCCGTACTGCCTTTCCCTCACTATCAGAGGCTCAATGAGCCCAAGTGAATTTATGGAATCCGCAAGTTCTTCAAGGTTTCCAAAGTCGCTCCTTATAACAAAGGATTCAGCATCAATTTCGCTTACGTTCAGCTCAACCGATTCATTGAGACCAATCTCCACCTGCTTAAGCATGTTAAACTTTAAACAAAACGCTGCTTATAACATAGTGATGTTGAACCCAGTTCTACATAACTCCGGTCAGGTAAATGCTTGCATCTTCAGAGCTTGCAAGTATTGCGTCAAATAGCCTGATGAACCCTGTAGCTAACCTCCTGTCATATATAAGTAAATAGCTATCATCCCTCCTGTTTATGCTAAAGTCCTCGTCGTGCTGTATTGCCCCCAGCAGCACCCTGTCCTGGTCAAATATGTTGAGCCTGATCTGAAGTCCACTTTGGTGCTTAAATGGCATGTATTGGTAGAGCATAGAGGCCTCTCTAGCGTTCTGCTCATTGACCTCGCTGATGACCATCACCTTTACGCCTCGCCTGAGCATCTCCACATAATCATTCAACAGGCCGTGCCTTATGCTCCTGAGTAACCCGTTGCCTGACATTATCAGCCTGTATTCAGAGTGTGTCTCCATAAAGAGTTTCCTGAGTTCTTGGTAGAGCCTCTTACGGCCAAATATCATGGTGTATTCGCTCCTGAAATATCTTTCATAGGATCCGGAAATGCTTTCGAGCTCCTTTATCATACTGTTGATGGCTGCCCTCTCTTTCACGTACTGCTCTTCAAGTGCTTCCGAAGCAATTTCCCTGAATTTTTCGATTGGTCTTGCAATGTAGACATTGGCATCGCTGAGGCCCTTATCCACAAGGCCCAACTTGGTTATCCTTTCGATATGTTTGTAAACGGCTGCCCTGTCCTTCCTCAGGTCGTTGCTTATCTCGCTAACTGTCTTGGGTCCACCCTTCAGGAGTAATATGTAGATTTTAAGTTGATCTTCTGTTATACCTGTCCTTTTTAGGGCATTAACAGTTCCCTCAGGAATGGCTATGTCCATTGATTAAAAGTGGAGCAAAGTAAGATATAAGCGTAACTAACTCTGCGGCTGTGGGACAAAATTCCGCAGATGAGGTCCTACACCGTCGTGCATGGGCACGGCGGTTAGCAGGTGTTACATACATGGACGGACGGACCCACCCCGCCATGGGCAGGAATTGCATTAACAGGAGTTGAGCTACAAGCTACTGATTCAGCATCTTCTTTTAATACCGCAGTGTTGACCTATTAATATTTCTCGCTTTCCTTTGGTATCATCGTGAGAATCTTGTCTTTTCGTTCATGGTCAATATGTTCTATTTTGAATTCTGGTGATTGCAGATCAAGCGTCCTCGAGATTCCGTCTATATAATTTGCAACTTTCCTTACAGATTCAAAAATTGTGGTTTCAAGAGCGTACCGTTTGCCCTTGTATACATATTTCTTGTTAATATTTAGCTTGAATTTTTCTATCAAGGGTTTAGAGGTTTCAGGTCTAAGCCTTATGTGGTAGTTCTCCGTGATTATGAAAGAGGATTTCTTTGGTTCCTTATCCTCTAACAACTGAATTACGGATAAATCTGAAACCGTTTCTGAAAGGTTATAATTTCTTATAACCCTCATTCGGAGCGTTGACCTTCAAGCCCGCTCCGGCCACTTTAGGCTCATGGCCGGTGTACAGGTATTCATCCTTCAAAGAAGGCCATCCGCACTCACGGTAAACGGGTAGCCGCAGGCCACGCAGGGTTATGGCAAGTGAGGCCAGCCTGTCGTAGTCCACGCCACAGGTTTCGCATTTAGATATCCCCCAAGCCTGGTGCTTATCACCACAGACAGGACACTCTGAAGTCTATCTTGGGTTCACATAAACGGTCTTGAATGAGGACTTGTATTCAATCATCTTCTGGTAAAGCCTTTCATTTGTTCAACTTTGTCCTGAACTTCCTGCCCTTGTTGTTTCCACTAGTCCTTATTCCGTTCAGGTCTTCAAAGACAAACGATGCGCCTGGGTTTTCCTTCACAGTAGCAAGGCATCATTGACACGGTTCTTCTGCCTACCCCTGGCCTGGCTCAGTTTCCTGTACTTCTTTTGTGTATGTGCTTCTGCAGGCTCTTCTCCTGAAGTCGTTCTGTATGTACGCTATGTTAGAAATGCTCTGTGTGTCAGTTCCTTTCAGCGCAGGCCTACCAGCATTCACCATCGCAAACGTGTAATCTATCGTGGAGAAGTCCTGCGCCACGAAGCTAGGCTCCTTTCCTTTTCCGATATGGTTAACACATACAAAATTGTCAGTCAGCAAGAGCTCTAAGCTTTGCCCTTGCTGTATTCATGGTAGTGCTTGTTCTCAGTGTTTATTTGGACGTAAGCGTAATGCCCGGGCTGGAGCGTTACCCTCACTTTGTCACCTTGAACAGCTAGCCATAATGGTTCTTCTTATATTATCATGTAACGGCAGAAACGGGGTCGAGGTGGTGAATCGCATAATCGTAGTTTGACACGAACCACGGCTTGACCTCAATGCAATTGGCGAAGTTATCCTATTGTAATATGTATAGCCATTTCATAGGCAACTTCAATAGCATACCTTATCGCGTTCTGCATGTCGTGAGGTACTTCATTACGTCCTCCTGTGGCTCATAGTACCCGACAATTGTCCTCTTATCCCCCCTGGATTTCCATGGATGGCTCATGGCTTTATCACCTTCAGTATTTCCTTTATCTTCATATATATTATAGCTCCTTATAAAGATCATCGTGGCTGTTTCTATCCCAACGGAATAGTTCTTGAATATCGTATACCAGAGCCATCTTTGATTTCGCCATTCCATGCAAAAAGCCAATAAAGTTGAAAAGGGTATCCTGTTGCTGGATCCAACCACAAGACAAATTATTTTTGTCTTTACTCTATAGCAGAATGCTCCTTAAGGAGTATCTTTTTAAACCCTAGGCACCGATAAGGTCAATATGAAGCCTCCCAGCATATTAAGGCATATATCGAAGAAGGAGGGAGAGAACCTTAACGCAGCCATCAAGTCAGACAAATATTGGAAGGTGAGCGAGGGAGGAAAGGGCCTTATATTTGCGGTGGCTCTTGATAGAGCTAGGACCCCCGCATTTAAAGGACGATACGTGAAAGTCACCGGGTTTGGAAGGGTAGTGGCCAGGGATCAGGTCGCAAAATTCTGCAGAAAATACAGGATACTCCTGGTGGATACCAAGAGGATGGAGGTGGTTTCAGTATTGACTTGGAATGCGTTCAGAAGGCTTATGGGGAAACATGGGGAGCACATCACAACGCTTGTAAATCAGGGAAAGATGCCGTGCTATGTGAACGAAAGCAACCTAAACTTGGTCATTTCGCAAACATAAGGTGCAACAAAAGCGCTATAGCGTAAAAAGCCGCAGGACGGTAGCTTGTAGCCCAACTTGACACTTATGTCAACTATTTCTGTCATCACCTGATTTATAGTGTTTGTCATCAAGTGTTGTCATGCCCATTGATATGTCCTGGCACGACTATAACGAAGCATTAGTGGAAAGGGGAAGCATGATCCTGGACTCCTGAAGGGAGGAGCTGCGAGAGATGAACGGCAGCAACAAGGTAGGTTCGTGTACCCGGATTCGTACATCGAATTCCCCTCGTACCTCAAAGTTGGCCTTGACATCCCCTACAGGGGATTACCAGGTCGCTCTCCGAATACTTTAAACCCATGCAGGAGGTACACTTTACTCAAATAAGGATGCTTTCCATGGTGAGGAAAAAGAAGTTAGGGCCGATCACGGCTACAAATGACAAGGAGGGGCCATAGTTGTGGACTCGGCATATCCACCACAAAGAAGGGCCCCTATATAGAGCAGATGTGGAGGAGGGAGAGGAGGAAGTTCATCAG
>JARVJW010000169.1 GCA_029775955.1 Nitrososphaeria archaeon
TTAGCCCTCTTCACTACTATTGGTCAACGCTGACCAGGCCTATCTTTGGAAGGTAAATTCTATTGCCCTTCCGTTTGAATTTCGGGTACCTTGAAAGACAAGCATAGAAGGCTCCGTATGCCTTGGCGAAATCTAACATCCTGCAAAATGCATCTAGAAATTTGTCGCTATGGCGGAATGCCGTAAGGTGTCCATTTTGTTCAAACGTTGTAGACCTGTTTTTATCATGTCATCCAGAAGGTTGTTGTATAGAAGCCTCAGTCATGAGCCTGCATTTGTTGGGTAGAGCCTGAACTTGTAAGTAATCAACTGCTTCATAATATACTTCACAAGATGATATTTAAACCTTGGTCTCGCTTTCATCCCCCCCATAAATCAGTGCTCGTATACAACCTGTGGGTCAAGCTAAATAGCTTTGAAGATAGGGTCATAGTTGATGTGCTGGAGCAAAGTGTAATGATGTCATTGTTGATATTTTGGTTCATCCCCGATATAGTGGAGGAATGGAAGCCATGAGATGGGCAAATTTTGATCTACTGTAAAAGGTGGGGGGTTTCTCGCTCACTCCTGCTAAATCGCACTTTTATTATCAATAAACTTCATGACATATTCTGGTGCCTGAGCGTGACTCACTCTGGACAAACCCAACACGAATCCAACTTTTTTTGTTTGATTAACCCACTTTACCATTTCACTGATTACGGCTTTTCTATGTTGACCCCATGCCTGCCTGAATGTTTTGCCATAAGATATAATTGCATTTGGGCCCTTCTTTGTTTTCCTGACCCACACCGCAACATATTTACTTTCCGGCTTAAGTTCAGCACGTAGTATTATCTTTCTCTTATCATCAAGCTGCAGCACAATTTTCCCTCCTTCCATTAATGAAACCTTGTCTGTGGGCCTGATAAAACTTATTCCCTGAACTATAAAAGACTCATAAATATAAGCTGAAAAATTCATAAGAGATTTTGGGATCTTTATCTTCTCCCTTTCGAACTTGACAGTACCATTAATGTCAAGTTCGATGAACTTACCATAATTATATCTTAACTTTTCCCTTGTTGGATAGAAATCCTTAATTTCAAATGGAACCAGTATTTGACCGCTTATTATGCTTTGGTATATCTTGTCAATTGATCTGAGTTTTTTCCCCCATTGTCTATTCTCTGAAGCATCATGCCCGTTCGCAGCAACCCTTACATTATTAAGAAATGCATTATTTTCCACGATCAACCTTTCTATTTTATTTCTTTCAATTATTTTCCTTAAAATTTTCAGTGCCCTATCCTCGTTAACTGAAGATAACATAAGGCCGTCCTTGATTACCTCTTTATTCAAAGCTATCAGATAATTAAAAAGAACGTCCTCGTTTAGTCCCCACCTTATTATCAGCGTCTTTTCCTGCACACCTTAATTTCAACTGCTCCACTTTTATGCTATTCTCTAAAATTTCAACTTTCATAAAGTCTCTAGCTGCAGTTGTTTTTTCAAACACTGATTTGGCTTCACTTTCGAGAAGCTTGACATCCCTGTACCTTTCACTAAAATGGTAAATTATTAGATAACCGGCTCCAGATTTCAGGGCAACATGAGCAGCGTCAATGCTTGTTGAATGCAGCATTTCCCTGGCCCTATCCTGAAGATCAGATGAAAAGGTGGATTCATAGATTAACAAATTAACCCCTGTAAAGAACTCCACAAGGCTATCAGTTGGAGCAGTGTCGCCAGAAATACCAACAGTAATTGGCCTTGCAGGAGGTTCACATACCTCTTCGGGCTTGATGGTTCTACTATTAAACTCCACTGTTTCCCCCATCTGCAACTTACCCCACAAAGGACCCTGTGGTATACCAAGTTCTATTGCCTTTTCTGTATGGAATTTCCTCTTTTTTTTAATCTGTACAACCTTATATGAGTAGCTCTCTGTGCTGTGCATTGACTTTTCAGCCTCTACTCTCACCTCCCCCTTCTTATATACCGTGCCTGGTTCAGCGCTCCTGAAAATTAGCTCATACCTGTGATTCATATAAAGCTCACGCTCGAAGAAGTCTAGCATTTTTCTAAGCCCGCTGGGTCCTACAATTGTAAGTGGTTCCGTTCGGTTTAACAATTCCATGGTCATCATCAACCCCACAAGGCCCATTATATGGTCAAAATGCATATGTGTTATAAATATGGCTTTAAGCTTCATAGGATTGAGGTCTGCGTAGAGCATCTGCCTCTGGCTCCCCTCACCACAGTCAAACATGAGTTGCCCTTCACTTGTACCCACCACAATTGAAACTATATTCCTTTCCACAGTTGGCACTGCAGATGATGTGCCAAGGAATATTGCCTGCATATTACTGTAACCCCAGCCAATCAGCTATTAGGTCATATCCAACTTCCTTTTTTGAATTTCCAGAAATAATAAAGACCCCTATGATCTCCGCTTCGTTCCCTGCTAAATTCATCGAAATTTCAAGCTCTTGACGGTTTCCAAATTTGCTTTCTGCCATTGGTAACCGAATTATAATCTTTATGATGTTACCGTCTCTGAACTCCCTGTGCTCAAATCCGGAAAGACGATCCTCGAGTTCTGAATACTTAACTGTATTCATACTTTAGCTGTTCAATTTTGGCCTTGTCAAGAGCTTTTACGCCTTTTGAAGGTGGATTTTTACCTATCTGTTGTTGCATCATTTCCTGGAAGCTTGGTACATCTTCATTCCTGTAAAATATGCCTATGGGCAACCCTTTATCTGTTTTGGCCATCTGTAGCGCTTTTGTCATGTCAGACGGGTCATGGCCAGTGTCTTCAAGCTTAAATACCTGCTTCTTCACTTCATCATATATATCAAACCAAGTTACGCAAGGGCTTATCACGTCCACAAGCGAAAATCCCCTGTGCTTTATAGCCTCCTGAATTATCCATGAAAGATGCTTTGGTTGCCCGGAGAAACCACGTGATACAAAGGTGCCTCCCACACCCATTATTGCGCTTAGTGGGTTCAGCGGCCTATATATGCTCCCATCAGGGGTTGTCTTTGTAACTTGCCCCTCCCTTGAGGTTGGCGAAAGCTGGCCTGTGGTTAGACCGTATATCAGGTTATCCATTACTATAACAACTATATTGTCATTCCTCCTTGCTGCATGCACCACATGGTTAAAGCCTATTCCGTACTCATCCCCATCTCCTGCAGTTACTATCACAGTAAGTTCAGGGTTTGCATTCTTAACGCCCAGAGCTACTGGCACTGGCCTGCCATGTAATCCGTGAAATCCATAAGCCCTTATGTACCCTGGAAGGTTACTGGAACACCCTATGCCACTCACTATTACTGTATTGTAAGGTGGAATTTTCAGGGACACTAACGCATCCTTCAGTGCCGCTAGCACTCCAAAATCTCCACAACCTGGACACCAGTCCGGCCTCACATCACTTTCAAATTCTTTCAAATTTATCATTTTATCATAACACCTCCTTTTCTATAACTTTCATAGCAAAATTTTCAATCTCCGCAGGATATATTGGCTCACCGTTATATTTGAGCATCCTGTTATATATTGTTATTCCTGTCTCTCTCCTCAGGTAATTTGCAAATTGCCCTGTATAATTTGCCTCTACATCCACTAACATGCCTGCCTGCTTAAGCATCCCCTCCACGTCCTGATTTAACGGAAATATATCTGTAAATTCGTAAGAGTTGACAGATATACCATTTCCCCTTAGCCTTTGAATAGCATCCCTAGCAGGGTTAGCTGAGCTGCCCCAAGTTATAAGTGTAACATCAGCCTTAGATGGACCAAATATTGTGGGAGGTCGCATTTCCTTTCTTATGTATTCAAGCTTTTTCATTCTCTTTTCATACATTTGCTCCCTGGTTTTTAATGCCGATTTAAGCCCAGCAAGAACATCGCTCACATCATGGCCAAACTCATCATGTTCATCAGTTTTTGCAACATACATGAGCCCTGGAGTTCCTGGTATTGACCTTGGAGATATGTAATCCTCTGTCAACTGGTATCTCCTGAACCAGGTACCGTTTAACATATCTCCAGATGCCTGATACACCAGCTTTCCACGGTTTATTTCCGCTGGCTTGAAGTCTTCAGTTATTGTTATATATGCTCCATCACCTATTGCAAAATCCATAAGTACTATTACTGGAACTTGGTACCTGTCAGATATGTCAAAAGATCTGATTGCCATTGAATATGCATCGTTTGCATTTACTGGTGCAACTATGACCCTAGGAAAATCGTCCTGTGAAAGCCCAAGCATCATGTTAAGGTCTCCCTGAGCAGTCTTTGTTGGAAGCCCTGTGCTTGGCCCAGCTCTCATTACATCTACTACCACAATTGGGGTTTCAGTCATAGCAGCCTCGCCAATGGCTTCCTGCATTAAAGCGAAACCCCCACCACTGGTTCCTGCCATGGCTCTGGCTCCTGCATATGACGCTCCAATTATTGCATTTATTGCAGATATTTCGTCTTCAGCAAGGAAAACAGTTATGCCCAGCTCCTCTGCATGGTTAGCAAGCCAGTGCACTATTGGGCTTGCTGGTGTCATGGGATATGCAGCGTAAAATCTGCACCCTGCAGCAACTGCACCCAGAGAAAAGGAATAATTTGAATGAAGAAAAGGAAACCTCTTGCTGTAATCGTAGGTTAGTTCCTTCACCTTTTCCTGCTTTAGGCCTATCTGGTACCCATCTGTAGCTGCCTGAATGTTTCTCAATGCTACGTCTTCTTTCTTTTTTCCGAATTGAGTGTGTATTGTCTCCTCAACAATCTTAAAATCAATTCCCATAAGTGCTGCCAGTATGCCAAGTGAAACGGTGTTCTTCATGATAGGGTATTTATCATACTTTAGTGCTATGTTAGCCAGCTCCGCAGGTACCAGCTTGACATTCCCAGCAAAGTTCTTAGGTTTAACACTTGATGAATCGTAAATTATAGCCCCTCCATTGTTTACTTCATCAGCGTGTTCATCCATTGATTGTTGAGTAAAAGCTACAAGGTAATCAATGCCATATCCCATGCTGTAAACTGGCCTGTTTCCGGCGTGAATATGAAACCATACATGCCCTCCCCTTACAACTGATTGATTTCCATTATAAGTGTAAATATATATTCCGCTTCTTGATAATACCCTTGCGAGAATTTCTCCAGCACTTTGTATCCCGTCACCGGCCGCAGCTCCCAACCTTACCGTTAGGTCTTCAACTTTTGTCATGCAAAATAGTTTCTCATTATTCTATATTAATGTATACCAATAATTTAATCTGATTAGAAAATTTTTTCATTCAATATACCAGTTCCTAGCCTTTTCGTTATGCCTTTCATGCCATCCATACCTTCTTCTGCCTTCATGCTTGCGATCAGCACTTATAGCCTGTGGCTGTCTGAGCCTTTCCTCATCTTCAGGCTCAAGGGGCTTAATTGTAGCCCTCGTCATACCCATTACCTGCACAAGCATACTTAGATCGTACTTATTTACCAGTGAGATTGACTTTCCATCATTCCCAGCCCTTGCTGTCCTGCCAACCCTATGAAAGTACATAAGTGGTTCATTTGGGAAATCATAGTTTATGACAAGCTTTATTCCTGGCACGTCTATACCCCTTGCAGCAACATCCGTTGCTACAAGTATGTTAACCCTTCCCTTTCTAAAAGCGTTGAGCGCCCATTCCCTCTGTGGCTGAGAAAGGTCACCATGTATTGCTGCTACATCTTTGAAGTAATCTCCAAGTTCCCTTGCTACCATTCCTGTCCTCCTCTTTGTTCTGCAAAAAATCAGACAACTTTCAGGCTTTTCTCTCTTTATTATCTGTTTTAGCCTGTCTAATTTTTCATCCTCACTTACAACTGTATAGTATTGATCAAGCTCATCAACTGAAGGCTCATCTGCGCTTAAAATTATTTTTTCTGGATTTTTCATGTATTTAGAAGAAAGCCTGATAATTTCATCTGGCATTGTAGCAGAGAACAAGGCTATCTGCTTCATATCAGTTAGCCAGTCAAGTATCTGTTCAACGTCATCTATGAATCCCATGTCAAGCATCCTGTCGGCTTCATCAATAACCACATAATTTACTCCTGAAAGGTCAAGATAACCTCTGTTAACAAGGTCAATTATCCTTCCAGGAGTTCCAACAACTATTTGCGAGCCACGGTCTATTTGTTCCCTTTGAATATTTATCGACTGACCACCATAAACAGTGACCAACTTTAGACCGGTGTATTTGCCCATTTTTCTTATCTCATTTGTGATTTGAACCGCGAGCTCTCTTGTAGGAGACAAAACTAGCGCCTGTATTACTTTTTTTCTTAAATTGACAAGCTGTAACAGTGGTAGGCCAAAAGCAGCTGTCTTACCTGAACCTGTCTTTGCCTGCCCTATTATATCCTTCCCTCCAAGCATAGGAACAATTGCCCTTTGCTGTATTGGAAAAGGTTCTGAAAAACTCATTTCTGTTAGAGCCCTTACTAAATTTCCATTTAGTCCAAGCT
Source organism: Nitrososphaeria archaeon (assembly GCA_029775955.1). Lineage (GTDB taxonomy): Archaea > Thermoproteota > Nitrososphaeria > Conexivisphaerales > UBA164 > KM4347-05. Next base: position 6,499 of record JARVJW010000169.1, read on the forward strand.
CTTCAAAACCATTTTTATACTCCTTCAATGTAATTTTTTCACTTTCCAGCAAAAACGCCCAGAGCGATAAGCCCAGAGACATAGTTTGCGTTATGTTGCGTTCTGCAAGGCACTATTTAACCTTTTTTTAAAAAACCGAGTGTAGGACACTATTCTAACATTATTTACCATAACAAAAAAAACAAAACGTTATTCGATATTTATGTATAAAGAGACGAACTTCCCGGTTTATATGCATAGCAGGCTGTACAGCGACGATATCCAGAGAAGCTGAAGGAGATCAATGATTATATCAGCAAACTGAGCAATCCAAAAAAGGGATTGGAGGACTTTGCGGGGAGGGCAAGCAAGGAAAAATGCCCCAGACCTCTGGTGCATGTAGCTGTCAGCATAATCTAGATAGAGCGGGCCATCCTCATTATGACAGGGTCAAGCTTCTCCTGATCAATCAGTTTAGCCAAACAGGATATGTTGGCAATATTTATGACGTAAGTTTCATACAAGACAATCGATAAGCTATGCTCTGATGTAATGATAGCTATTTACAACCTGCATGTGCTCAAGAGAATCACAGCATCTGATGCATGATGGCACAGACCACTTCCTGACCATCAAGAAGAACTATGAGTCGTATGCTAAGAAGCTTAATGATATGGAAAAGGTCAATAAGAAAAAGCAGCTCTTTGTCCACATCTTTGTCATAATTGACCTGAAGGATGTACATCTTGTTCAAGTCAGAAAGGAATGGCTTTGACAGGGCAATGCTAACATGTTGATACTGATACAGCAAGGCTTGACAGGCACTGCATGACATGTTTGCGATAATAATTCCAAATTCAATGTTAAATGGTTCCCAGAAGTGAGACACTATGAAAGAGTTTGTAACTAAATAAAATACCTTGAACAATATCATCAGAGGAGCAATTATGAGGCTTTGCTGCAGACAAGATGCTAGTTTGCCCAGAGGCGTGATGACAGAATTGAATACTATGCACCGGCTCACAATCTATTCAACTTTGATAGGTAACCATGCAATAATAGTGTCCCACACCCTTACGATCAGAAACTTTTATATATTTATTCATATTATATATTAAATTAAATGAACCTTAAAAATACGTATAAAAAAACAAGAATGATAACTTGTGGTGTTTTATCAAGGAGCAGATATAGCTATATTATAAAATGGAATGATATTAACATTTTCTCATATAAGCACGAGATGATCTTGTCTCATAAAGGGATAAGCTGCAAAGAACAAAAGGAGATATTTAATTGAACTCTGGGAATGATGCATACATACACCTTTCGAATTCTTATGGGAAGAATCATTTTCTAGTGGACAAGCCTTTGCAACTTATTCTTAGATACTTTACTGGTAGAGTGCCAGACCTATCCTCTTTGGGTTCTTATGCCGGTAAGGAACTCTATGAAGTTGCTGATTATGTAGATAAGCTGGCAAACCCAAAACTGATCATGTGGAGCATAAACGGAGAAAGGGTTGACGAGGTATGGCTGGCTCCTTCAGAGCGTCTTGTTCTTGATACACTATTTAAGAAATTTAAGGTGAACAGACCACAATATAGAGATGGAACTTGGTTTGACCATTACGCCTCGATTTATCTAATTTCTGATCCAGGCATAGCCTGCATACTTACAGTGACAAATCAGACAGCTTATGCGCTTTACAAATACGGGAATGAAGCTCAAAAGAAACTGATCGATGGTATGATCGGTGAATTGGATACAATCACGCAAGGTGCTACTTGGTTCACAGAATTGCAGGGAGGTAGCGACCTTGGAGCTAATACTGTGCAAGCAACCAACGAAGGATATTTTTGGCGATTGAACGGGGACACAAAATACTTTGCCAGCAATGCCGGTCTAGCTGATTATGCGCTTGTGACAGCGAGACCAAAGGGAGCACCTTCAGGAGCCAAGGGACTGGGACTATTTCTAGTTCCAAAGTACGATTCCTCTGGTAAAAGGAATTTCATAGTCCGGCGATTGAAGGAAAAGAGCGCGACTGTAAGTGTCCCCACAGGAGAAGTCGAGTTCCATAATTCTGAAGCTCAGTTAATAGGAGAACTAAAAGAAGGAATCTATTATACAATGGAAGACCTCATGGTGTCCCGTCTGGCCAACTCGTTTGGAGCACTCGGGATAGCTAGGAAGTCTTACCTAGAAGCTTATTATTATGCGCAAAAGAGAATGGCTTTTGGCAAATTGCTGATCGAGCATCCTTTAGTGCAGAGGGACCTACTTGATATGGAAGTCTACCTTGAGGGGTCGCTGGCTCTAGCTTTCAAATCTCTTGACCAGTTCCAAAAATCTTGGATGCAAACTCCACCATACAATGACGCCTACCACTATGCAAGGCTACTTACTCATATCACCAAGAATGCAACTGCAGAGGTGGCCTCACATCTTTCAAAGATAGCAATGGAGCTGCATGGAGGAGTAGGATTCTTAGAAGAGTATCCTGTAGAGAGGTTGCACAGAGAGGCATTGATTACGCCTATTTGGGAGGGGACAAGTAACATTCAAGCATTAGATATGCTTGAAGTAATTGCAAAGAAAAAAGCTCATCTGATGCTACTTGAAGATATGAGAAAATTGAGAGATGATATATCTCATGGGAGAGATACTGCAGACATGGCATTGAATAAAATGGAGGATACCCTAAGCTACTTTTCCTCTGATGAGTCTGAGGCGCAGTTTTATTCAAAGGACGTTCTTACTGTACTGGGCAACGGAATATCAACAATAATGTTACTTGAAATCGGGACAAAGCTTGGAATTGAAAGATTCCTAGAGCTCGGCAGGCTCTACGCTATACATTTTCTTGATGGCAAACCATATCCAGCAGATGCAATAAGTAAAGCAAAGAGTCTATTCGAGATAGATAAGATTGCGCAGGTGGTGACCAATGCATAAAGGCTTTTTTGTGTTTGACTTTCTCCGTCGTGCAGTTGAACTCTCACCAGAAGTCGAAATCATTTATGGTGACAAAAAAATGCTTTGTTACGTATATCAAAAAATAGTTAATTTGTTAATAGTTTCAAATTTAAATTAAAGAAATTATTTATTTTAAATCGGCAATTTATCCTAATTTTTAAATAACCCAACTTTTAATTAATGCAACAAAGCACTCGTTTTTATCCAAGGGGACTTCCCGCTCGCTGAGTTAAAAACTAGCCCACTGACCCAGACAATTCCATTTCTATTAACCTGTTAAGTTCTACTGCAAAGTCTGCTGGTATTTTTTTCTCAAAATCCTCTAAATATCCTGAAATTATAATAGCTCTGGCTTCGGCCTCTGTTAACCCTCTGCTTTGGATGTAAAATAACATCTCTTCGCTTATCTTTCCTGCTATAGCCTCATGAACAACTGTTGATTTGTTCTCATTAACTATTTCATATGGATACGTATAAGATGAAGATGAACTGTCAGCTATCAGTGAATCACACTTAACATAGGCCCTGGAATTAACAGCACCACGTGACACATAAACCTGACCTCTGTAGGTTGACCTGCCTCCATTCATAGATATACCCTTCGATTGAATTATTGATGAAGTTTCAGGTGCAATATGATATGCCTTTCCTCCTGAATCAATTTCCTGCTTTCCTGATGCCATGCTCAATGAAATGATGTCTGTGCTGGCACCTTTACCCACAAGGTACGATGCAGGATATGCCATTGTTACTGCACTTCCCACGTTCCCGCCAATCCATTCCATTCTTCCGCCATCATAAACTCTTGCCCTTTCCGTTACAAGGTTGTACACATTTTTTGACCAGTTCTGAATTGAAGTGTACTTAACATGGGCCCCTTTTTTTACTATAATTTCAACAACTCCAGAATGCAGGGAAGCCTGTGAATACTTTGGTGCTGTGCAGTTTTCTATATAGTGTATATAGCTGTCTTCATCTGCAACTATGAGAGTTCTATCAAATGAGCCTTCGCTTGAACTGTTCATCCTAAAATATGCATAAAGTGGTTTTTCGAGCCTGACACCTTTTGGCACATATACAAAGCTACCCCCTCCCCAAACCGCATAAGTCAATGCAGAAAACTTGTTATCGCCTATTGGAATCACTTTCCCAAAGTTTTCCTTCACAAGGTTCGGATATTCCTTTACCGCCTCGTCCATCGATACAAAAATTATTCCCTGAGATTCCAGCTCCTTTTTAATGTTATGATAAACCATTTCAGATTCAAACTGGGCTCCAACACCAGCCAGAAATTTCCTTTCAGATTCAGGAACCCCAAGGCGCTCAAAAGTCTCCCTTATTGATGATGGTAATTCATCCCACGTTCCTGCCATTTTGCTCACTGGCCTGATGTAATATATCAGGTCATCTAGGTTAAGTCCTCCAAGCTCTGGTCCCCATTTTGGCATTGGAAAATTTAGAAATTTCTTTAAGGCCTTTTTTCTGATATCTTCTATCCAAGAAGGATCATTTTTTAACCTGGAAATTTCTTCAATGAGTTTTTCGTCGATTCCGGGAGGTGATACATAACTGTAATTAGCTCTAACTGAAAAGTCATGCCTAGCATTGCTCATAAAACGCATTTGCGCTCGGTAGTATTTTTACATTTATCAACTTCCAGATCAGCGTGAAGTGTAAACTGCGTAAACATTTTCAGGTTTAATTTCTTCAATTTTAGCAAAGAACCTCCTCTCGAACTGCACATGAGAACCCTTAGACTCGTATGTAATGTTACTTTCACTTTTTCCCATTAACTCAGTTGCATCATCCATAAGTACTGTTATGCCTATACTTTCATTTTCGGTGACCCACTGTATATGGGGCAAACCCTTAGCATAGTTGAGGTCATTATTGACAAACTGGGCATCTTCGTCGAATAGCCTGAAGTTGCCAAGCCCTATTAATCTGACCTCTTTATCACTATTTCCAGAAAAATCACGCTCTTCTATGATAATGCCCCCTGCATTTACAGTTATAATACGCCTTGGCCTGTCAGGATCATCTGGATGCCTAGGCAGTGAAACAGTAAATTGATCGGGTACTCCTTTAAGTTTTAATTTATGTAATTCCCCAAATACACCAAAGTACCTATTAGAGACCCTGTCAATAATCTTTCGATTCAAAGCATAAAGTATGTCAAGGCTAACTGTAGCTGTGTTGGGATTTATCCCCATCTCATGTATCATTTTCCTTATCGCTTCAGGCTCAATTCCCCTTCTTCTGAGCGCTGCAAGGGTGCCAAGCCGTGGGTCATCATACCCAAAAAATTTTCCCCCTTTTATCCCCATTTCAATATCTGATTTGCTCAGGGAACCACCTTCTATCACCAGCTTTCCATAATGAACAGCCTGAGGGTAGACCCAACCAAATGCCTGATAAACGTAACTCTGCCTTATCATGTTGACAAAGTGCTCTTGTCCCCTTATTATGTGGGTTATATTCATCAAATGGTCATCTACAGCAGATGCCCAGTTGTAAAGGGGCCAGATGCGATATTTTTTACCTGCAATAGGATGAGAATGCGTCTCGGGGTCAATTATCCTGAGGGCCGGCCAATCTCTCACTGCAGGATTAGGGTGATCCAAATTTGTCTTTATCCTTACAACTGCTTGCCCCTCCTTGTACTCCCCATTGAGCATTTTATACCATCTTTCAAGATGCTCTTTGGGCGAAAGTTCCCTGTCAGGACAGGGCACAGACCTCAGTACAAGGTCTTTAAAACTCTGGCTATCACATTCTGTAACATACGCCAGCCCTATTTTTATTGCCTCTTCAGCCCATTTATAATATATTTCCATCCTCTCGCTCTGTATATACATTTCATCCCATTCACAACCTAGCCACCTGAGGTCTTCCTTTACCATGCTATAGAATTTCTTATCTGACCGTTTCAATCTTGGATCAGTGTCCTCGAATCGCACAATGAACTTTCCACTATATTTTTTTGCGTAATCATGAGAAAGTATTGCGGCCCTTGAAGAACCAAGGTGCAGTGCACTGTTCGGATTTGGCGCAAAGCGCGTAACTACCTTCTCCTGAACTGCCCCAGGAAGGTCTGGCAGGCCAAGTTCTTCCTGCTTCTTTTTGTCCTCCTTTACGTAAATTTCATTTAATTTCCCTAATGTAATTGATGATACCTCACTACATATTTCACTTACGATAGGCATAATTTCCTTTACTGATGGCCTGAGTTCTGGCTTTAGTGAAAGAAGCTTTCCCATAACTGATGAAGGATCGGCTTTACCCTCATGCTTAAAGGCATTTTGCGCAGCTATTTTCCTGATAATTTCCCTCAGTTCATCACTTTTTTCTCCTGATTGCAAGTTCCACTAGTTCCTCCAGATTCCTTTTTGAATCTGATTCTGGAATTTTCTCTAAGGCATTAAGCGCAGATTTTGCGTACGCATTAGCGACATTTAAAACATGCTCTTCAAGTTGCATTGACTTTACCCTATCCACTATTTCCTTCATCTCTTCATCACTGGAAGGCTTACCATAAACCCTCATTATCTTTGCCTTCAATTCTTTATCTGCCATATTAATGGCAGTACTGATTGGGAGAGTCATTTTTCCTTCCCTTATGTCAGAACCAACCGGCTTGCCAGTCTCATCTGGATCACCTATTATACCTAGCAAATCATCCACGATCTGAAATGCAATGCCGAAGCTGTCGCCATATGTTCTGGCAGCATTTTCATATTCTTTTTTTCCTGATGCATAAACCCCTATCAGTGCTGATGCCACAAATAGAGCTGATGTCTTTCTCCTTATTAAATCGTAATAAAAGCTTTCATTGAATTCCTTTGGAGGCGTTAAATCCATGTCCTGTCCCTCACATATCATGACTACATTTTCCGTAAGCACTCTGGTTGACCAAAAGAACCTATCAGGATAAAAATTCAAGATTTTAGACATCAAAAGAGCTCTGTAAGCTTCGGCAAAGAGAAGGTCACCCGCAAGTATAGCCTTAGGGGTGCCAAAAACTTTGTGAACCGTAGGAACGCCCCTCCTGTATTCATCGTTATCCATAATGTCATCGTGCACAAGCGTGAAGCTATGAATCAGTTCCACCGCGGCTGCTGCTTCTATTATGTCATCAGCCGTTCCTCCAAGGGATTCGTAGAAACGTACCGTCAAAAGTGGCCTCAGCCTTTTGCCACCCGCAGATATCAAATGAGCTGAAGCCCTGTAAACATCCATGTTTTCTCTCAATAAGCTATTAATGAATGAATTAACCCTGTTAATAACTTCAGAGTACTGCATCATTGAATGCCAACGCTCCTGGCCCATTCCCCCAATGGACCCAGAAGTATCTTCCTCTTTTTCTGTAATTCAGATGTCGTTCTGGAACCTGTAAGGAAAAGTGCACTTCTGTACTCAAGGATTGATTTTGATAATAATTTTTTTGCACCCTCACTTCCACTTTTGAGCACTGCCTTCATTACAGGTAGAGCCATTGCAGATATGTCAGCTCCAATAGATATGGCCTTTGCAATATCAATCCCGCTTCTGATTCCCCCTGAAGCAATCAGTGGAATTTTGCTTACACTTCTTACTTCCAGAATCGATGCGGCTGTTGGTATGCCCCACTCAGCAAACGCTTCAGATAGCTCGAATTTTTCCCTGTTACCTGCTTTTTTAGCTCTTATGCCTTCAACTACAGCCCAACTTGTTCCCCCCACTCCTGCAACGTTAATTGCACTTATCCCAGCCATATGCAATTCTAACGCCATTTCACGAGATATTCCTGCACCAACCTCCTTAACTATTACCGGAATCTGAATGGCCTTTACTATTTCATTTATCTTTGGTACAATACCCTTAAAATTGGTGTCACCCTCTGGCTGAATGAGCTCCTGGAGAGGATTGAGGTGCACCGCAAGCGCATTAGCCTTTACCATATCTATTATCTTCTTTATATCCTCAACTGGCATTCCTGAAGCAATCTGTGCCCCCCCAACATTAGCCATTACAAACATATCTGGGGATGTTTCCCTGACTACCGAAAATGTATCAGAAAGTTCAGGATTCTTTAACGCTGACCTCTGTGAGCCCACTCCCATGCCAATTCCAAGCGAAGATGCAGCCTCCGCAAGCTTTTTATTAATTTCCTTTGCTTCTTCAGCCCCACCGGTCATAGAATCTATAATCAATGGTGCTGAAAAATGGTTTCCCAAGAACGTCACTGCAGTATCAACTTCATCAAAGCTTATCCCCGGCGAAGCCTTGTGAATCAATCTGACGTATTCTAACCATGTTGTCTGCATTTTTGCCTCTACCTTTTCCTTTGATACTATTGACAGGTGATCAATTTTACGTTCGCTTATTGACAATTAACTCACCACTGTTGTACCTTGAAACTTCATGCCATTTAAAGCTTTAACAAGGTTATCTTTATTATCAGATGAGATAAATAAAACCTCCACACCCTTTGACACCAACTTTTCTGCTACCATAAGCTTGTAAGTTATTCCTCCCGTGGCATCAGGTGATAAAGTCTGAAGTTTAGATTTTGCCTCTTTAAATGTATAGGTTAAGTTACCATTAATTATTGGGACCTGGTCAATTTTAATTCCGTTATTATTTTTTAATGAAATTATACTTATGAGGTTTCCGTTCGCATCAAGTATTCCATTTGATCTTATTATAAATATCACGCGCTTTAATCTTTGCAGATTTGCAAGTTTGCTGATTATTTCATCACCTCCAATTACTCTATACCCCTTACCTTTTTCATAAATTACATCGCCATAGGTTAGTGGGACTGCGCGGGCCTGGTAAAGGCCTTCCAAATCCGCTACCATTGACTCCAGGTGTTGTGGTGGGAAGAAAAAGATGCGGAGCCCGTGATCTATCAGGGAACGTTGCACCTTTCTGCTGAGATCAAGCATCGCAAGTCTAGTTAGAGACACACCTCTGACATCTTTGCTAAATGAAAAGCTGTTTAAACCATAAGCTGCAGCTACAGGGTGACCCCAAGACCCGCCTCCATGAACTATAAAAAGTCTATCGTTAAACTCTTCCAGTGCACCAGATATATTATTTATGGCAGTTTCATCAAAGCTGAATGTACGTTCCTTAAAAGTTATGCTTGACCCGCCAAGCTTTACCACTGTTAACATATCATATATGCCCATGATCACATAATTTAGCCTCTTGTTTATAGATTTATATCTTAGTCAGATGTATCTTATTCGGAAATTATTATACCACACTACGCAGCTCTGACATACTCTCCACCCTAAAGGGTTGGAGGTTCTAAGGTCTCCACCCTTGTAGTTGCCTCTTTGGGGGTATCAGTGCTCCCCTTGCATGCAATTGACTTCCCATTAAAGGTGGACGCAATGCTATATTGAATGAAGCATTGGCATCAGCGTGGTCAACGTGCCCACATTGGCACTTGAAAACCTTCCCTGATCTGTTGCCTATATGTCCACACCTTGAACATTCCTGTGAAGTGTGATATGGATCAACATAGACAACGGGTATTCCTACTCTGGCTTTATATTCTATCATTTGTTCAAGCTGATAGAATGACCAGCTATTCAAGGAATACCTGAAATTTCTGCT
>JARVJW010000114.1 GCA_029775955.1 Nitrososphaeria archaeon
AATCTTTCATAATATTATATATTATTGGTTAATTTATTATAAAATATATGTATATTTTGGCAATATTTTTATAATATTTTAAAAATAAAGCTTAATAATGTACTTGGGAAGATTATTGCGGAATTGACAGGGTGGGGCGGCGTATATCTGGATGTTATAGTTACGTTGTTGATAGGTTTAGCCGTACCAGTATTATCTTATGTAGTTGGAGCAACTCTTTATAGAGGACAGTATACTGATAAAAGGAAAAGGTTTGAAAGTGGCAATAAAGAGGAGGGGAGAGGGAGAGGGATGTTTATGATGCAATACTACTCATATGCCCTAATATTCATGGCCTCTGAGCCTGCCTTTGTAATACTCTTTGTGTTCCTGTTGCTCTTTAATTATGTTTCTTATACCATATTTATTTTTGGTGTTTTGATATATGTTCCCGCATTGGTTTTTTCTACAATGCTTGCGAGGGAGATTAAAAAATGGATGATCAGCAAGGATTAGCTTGGTTCGGTAGCTTTGAGGAAATAGCCAAGAAGTCATTGGATTATTTAAAAAAGAAAGACCTACTTACTAAGACTGTGAGTTGGGGTGTAAAATATTCCCTGTGGCCGGCGCACCTTATGACTTCATGCTGCGGGGCAGAGCTTGCCGCTGCATCCTCACCAAGATTTGATTTGGAGAGGCTTGGCTTTCTGCCTTTTGGAAGCCCAAGGCAGACTAACGTCATATTGGTAGAGGGCACTACTACCATAAAAATGGCAAGGATAGTGAAGAGGTCCTGGGAACAAATGCCCTCACCAAAGTGGGTTATCGCCATGGGCGCATGTGCCATGGATGGCGGGATATTCTTTGATAGCTATAACACAATAGTCGTGAGGGATTATTTGCCAGTTGATGTGTATGTGCCTGGGTGCCCACCAAGGCCTGAGGCGCTAGCTCAGGGGATACTGATGCTGCAAGAGAAGATCAAGCGGGAAAGGCAGGAATTGATTAAGACTAGTGAAAATAAATGATCATAAATAATGAAGATATAACTAAAACAGCTCAGGTAAAAGAGGATGAAAAAAGGGGAATAGTTGATATATTTGTAACTGACATTAATGCTCTGAAGGATGTTGCTTTATCTTTAAGCAAAATGGGATTTGACCACTGTTTATCTGTCACATGCGTGGACTACCGGTCCAGGATGTCAGTGATGTGGCACATTTCAAGTTACAGTAAAGATGAATACAAGGGTCACGTTTTGCAGCTTAGAATTGATGTTGATACCAGTAAACTTACCCCTGACCCCAATTATAGAGCACCAATGATAAATGTGCCATCCCTCGTGGAGGTATGGAAGAGCGCGGAATTTAATGAGCGCGAAGCACATGAGATGTTTGGCATAAATTTTCAGGGACACCCAGATTTGAGGCCAATACTGCTATCCGAGGATTTTTATGGCAAGTGGCCAATGAGGAAGGATTTCACATTTGACAAAAGTGGGGCAAAATATGAATTTGAATGAAAAGGTTTATGATATAAGCGAGGTAGGAAGTATTGAACCTGAAGGGGACAGGGAAATTGTGCTTCAAATAGGGCCAGCTCATCCGGGCTCAGGCCATATGAGAATAAAGGCATGGATGGACGGTGATATAATAACCAAAGTTGATGCTGATATAGGGTTTGTGCATAGAACAAGCGAATGGCTAAGTGAAAGGAGGCAGTTTATCAAGGCGATTCCAATAGTGGAAAGGATAATGTTGCCTGACACAGTACATGCCAACCTTGCATATGTACTTGCCTTAGAAAAAATACTTGACGTTGAACCACCGCCCAGGGCACAGTATTTAAGGAGCCTGGCCGCAGAGATCAACAGAATAACCAGTCACCTTTATGGGATTGGGTTATTTGGAATATTCCTGGGATCCTCAACTGTATATATGTGGGCCTTTGGGGATAGGGAGCCCTTTATTGATTTGATGGAAATGCTTACTGGGGCTAGGATAACTAACTCATATATAGTGCCAGGAGGCGTGAGGTGGGAAATGCCAAAGGGGTTTAAGGAAAAGGCCGAGTCAACTCTCCAGTATATGGAAAACAGGTTCAATGACTACAATGATATGTGGGTAAAGAACCCAGTGGTAGAGGCTAGGACTGTAAATGTTGGAGTCGTTGATAGGAATAGGGCAATAAAGCTTGGGGTGGTTGGCCCTAATTTGAGGGCATCAGGGGTTGATTATGATACAAGGAAGGCTTCACCATATGCAGCTTATAAGGACATTGACTTTGAAGTTCCTAGGATGGACCATGGTGACACATATGATAGGCTATTAATAAGGATCGAGGAGATCAAGCAGAGCATAAGGATAATCAGGCAAATATTGAAGGACATTCCCGAAGGAAAAATAATTGCAGATAGCATTTATTCTCAACTGAACCCAGTTATGAAGAAGGTTTTCGAGCAACAACAAAGAGTAATGTTTCCTGCATTTTTCAATCAAATGAGACCTGCCTCAGCCGAATCAATTGCAAGGGTTGAAGCTGGCAGAGGGGAAATTTTCTTTTACCTCAGAACAAGTGGTGACAAATACCCATACAGGTTCAGATGGGTTACCCCCTCTTTCCGAAACCTTGCTTACTTTACCGATGTCGCAGTTGGTTACAAACTTGCTGATTTGCCAGCAATTTATGGCAGCATAGACTATTTCCCACCAGAGGCTGACAGGTAATGGGAATTTTGCTTCTAATAATCTGGCTCATTCAGGATCTTCTTTACCTAATAGTGTTTCCAGGGCTAATAGTTGCCATGGTGCTTGTGATCTTATTGATATATCTTGAGAGAAAAATTGCCGCAAAGGTGCAGATGAGGTTCGGTCCACTTTATGTATCCAGGAAAGTCGGTGGCGCCTTGCAATCAATATCAGACCTGCTGAGGTTCAGTTTTCAGGAATTTATATTGCCAGTTGGAAGCGATAGCATCGCCTTTCTTATGGCCCCGGGATTCATGTTTGCCTTTGCTATGATGCCTCTTATCTTCATACCTGTGGGGCCTTATTATTCATACCTTTTTCCCAGTACACTGACAATACTTTTTTCTGTAGCGCTGATAACTATAACGCCAATTTACGCTATAATAGTTGGATGGGCAAGTGACAATAAGTTTTCATTCATAGGTTCCCTTAGGGAAGCACTTCTGGTAATTTCATATGAGATACCTCTCCTTCTTTCTGTTATCGCCATGGTTATAGTTTACAAGACTTTGAATTATATACCTGCAGTGGCTTTTCAGGAAACCCATCTTCCGGGGATAATACTTAATCCTATAGCTGCGCTTGTATTCATTATCGTAGCTATAAGGTCAACTGGCAGGTTTCCATTTGACATCACTGAAGCTGATAGCGAACTTGTAATGGGATTATATACAGAATACAGCGCATTGTTCTTTGGTATAGGGATGGCCACGCCATATATTGAGCTTTATGCGCTAAGCCTGATATTTTCACTGCTATTTCTGGGTGGATGGTGGCCTGCATCTGGTCATGCTACAGGCCTTCTTGCTGGGCTGTTCATGCCTGGCGTGATGGTTATAATTAAGGCATTTATAGTAATGATAGTGCTAGTGTTTTTAAGGGCTGTATACCCTAGGTACAGGGTTGATCAGGCTATTCGGTCGGGATGGGAGCGAATTATTTACCTTGGCATTATTGCAGTTATAATTTCGATATTAGAGGCGATTATAATATGAGCGATAAAGGAAAAAGGAAGTTGAGGGGAAATATTGAGGGTAACGCCAGGGCCTTGGCCACAGGATTCAAATACCTGGTTGAGCCCAACAGAATGACGCTGGACTATCCAGTAGAATCAATGAAGTTAGCCCCGAATTACAGGGGATTTTTCACAGTAGATGACAAAAAATGCATTGGGTGCAGCATGTGTGAAATGGTTTGTCCTCCTGAAGCCATAACAATGATCCCGAGGGTGATATCTACTACAGGATATACTTTGCCTGTGCAGCAGGGGGCAACCCAGGAAGCAGGTGCTAAGCCAGCAAAAAAAACAAAAAGGCCGGTCGTAAACTGGGGACGGTGCATATACTGTTATTTCTGCTTTGATATATGCCCCGTTGATGCTTTTGTGAGCTCAAACATTCATGATTTAGCCTTCTATAACGACGCAGATTATAGGCCAAGTTATGAAGAATACCTTAAGCTGCCTGAGGACCCAGTAAAGAAATCTAAGAAGGTTATTCCAAAGCCTGACATTAAGAGAGGGATAAAGTATGAGCCTGCCCCTTGACATAGTTTTCATTGTGTTGGCAGTTATGCTTATAGTGTTTGGAGCCGTAACCGTATTTCACAGGTCTCTGGTTTATTCAGCCGTGTTCCTAGCATTTCTGGGGCTCACAAATGCAGCGATATTTTATATTCTGGGGTTTCCCCTGTTAGCCTTCATACAAATTATAATTTACGTTGGTTCGGGTGTTCTTTTTATAATTATAGCTGTAAGCATGCTAAAGGAACCAAAGGTGGCAAGGGTAAACGCTGGTAACGAGGTAGCACTGGCAGTATTTATAGTAGCTTTTGCTGTGGCTGTGGTGGTTTCAATCGGAATAGTTCCTACATCAACTGGTTATTTGAGTGTGCAAGGCCTATTGCAGTACATTATGTCAAATAGTGAAATATCAATATTTATTCTTCTTGCGGTACTGTCAATTGCACTTATCGCTTCAATTTCTATAGCAATAAGAGATAATCCCAAATGAACGGCATTATATTTATTCTGATAGCGGGAATTTTTGTACTTGAGCTTGGGATAGCAGGACTTGTTTACAACAGAAACTTGGTCAAGATGCTGTTGTCTTTGGAGGTATCTTTTAACGGGGCAATTCTACTTGTGCTTTATATTTCATGGATGCTATTTAGGCCTCAGCTTGCTGGTTCTCTTGTGTTCTTTTCGATTGTACTAGCTATAGGGGAGATTTCAATAATTCTTAGCGTGCTCATTTATATGTTTAAGATGAAGATGTTAAATGAACTGGACCAGGATGAAATTGAGGATGATGAAAAATGAATGATATTGCTATTTATGTATTGCTAATACCTTTTGTTGTAGGTGGCATCTTGCTTGTGTTAAATGGGAAGGTTAAACCTAAAATAGGGGCCTACGCAGTGGCAGCGTCCCTTGTTTTGGTGACAACCATAGATAGTATTTTGCTTTACACATACGGTTCATATATTTCAACCATGGTGAACATTGGGAAGCTTGGCTCATTTTCCCTGATAATTGACGGCCTGAACTGGCCAATAATAGCCGGCATAGGACTTGTAACCGCAGTAATATCCGTGTATTCTTATCCATATATGCAAGTAAGAATGAAGGAGATGGGAAAGGAACGAGAATGGGGAATTTATTACTTTCTTTATGCATTTTTCTCAGTGGCAATGCTGGGTATAGTTGAATCAAACAACTTTTTATTGTTCTATATATTTCTAGAAGTAACCCTTATTGCGTCTTTCCTTCTTATAGCATTCTATGGCTACGGAAATCGGTCCAGGATATCCTTGATTTACCTTATATGGACACACTTGGGAGGGTTTCTCTTCCTGACTGGGGCATTCATATATGGGCTCACATTAGGCACATTTAACTTCTACCCAGTTCCTGTAAACATATCTCTCTTGGGGCCGCTCACGTCAATTGTAGTGGTGCTTGTTATACTTGGGCTTCTGATAAAGATGGCTGTTTTTGGAGTGCACATGTGGTTGCCTTATGCTCATGCAGAAGCCCCTACTCCAGTTTCAGCACTGCTTTCTCCTGCTATGATTGGTATAGGGGGATATGCTATTATCAGGATCCTTTATATGATGTTTCCTTCATACCTTGAGAGTGGGCAGTGGGTACTGCTAGCCCTTTCACTTGTCACTATAATATATGGAGGGATGATGGCTTTAAAGGAGGTCGACTACAAGCGCTTACTTGCTTACTCAAGCATAGCACAGATGGGGTATATGCTTATGGGAATAGCAACCCTTTCCCCATTGGGCATACTTGGAGCATTGTTACAGTTTTTTTCGCATGCAGTGGGCAAATCAATGCTGTTCTCTTCATCCGGTGTGCTTATAGCAGAAAACGATAACCTAAGAGATATTAGAAAGATGGGTGGGCTTGCAAAGTCCATGCCTTATACATCAACCTTTGCAATGCTTGGCTTTATGGACATTTCTGGGCTACCACCAACCTTCGGGTTTTTCAGCAAACTCTTCATACTTATAGCGGTTGGGTCTGAACTTGTAAAGCTTGGCACTGTAGGCATAATAGTGCTTGTTTTTGTGCTGATAGGGTTTGGAATAACACCGGCATATTCTTTTCTCGCTATGAAGAGAATATTCTTTGGCTCTGGAAGCATTAAGGGAAAGGAAGGAAGCATGTACATGCTTGTGCCCATGGCTATAATAGCTTTTGTGGGAATAATTACATTTATGTTTCCTGGGGCTATAATAGGGCCAATAAGTGAATTTCTAAAAGGAGCGTATTTGGGGTTGATGATGTAAAAATGATGAATTATATATTATTTTTAATATGGGGGCTGCCAATGATTGCAGCCGCACTGGGACTAACCTCAAAGAAGCTTGCGCCGTATCTATCGATAGGGTCAATATTTTTATCGTTTTTGTTATCTCTATTCTCAGCATTTATGAGCAAAATGCCATACATCGTAAGGCTTCCTTGGTTCAGCTTTTTGGGGGATAATGTGTCAATGGGGATGCTGTTTGATGGGCTTTCAATAGTCATGGGTACAACAGTTGCTCTGGTGTCTTTTCTGATATCAGTGTACAGCTATAAGTATATGGAGAATGATTGGGGATGGACAAGATACTGGTTCTTCTTCACATTTTTTGTCGGATCTATGATGATGCTTGTCTTTGCCAGCAACCTCATAGTTTTGTTGGTTGGCTGGGAGGGCACAACCCTGGCTTCCTATGCGCTAATAGGCCACTGGTACACTGATGAGCCTGAAAGGTGGGTTGGGGACCAAGATAGGAAAGCATGGAATGTGAATATGTGGACAACGCCAAGCCATGCCGGCGTCAGGGCTATGGTCTTTACTTCACTTGCTGATGTGGGATTCATAACTGGCATAGGCATGCTTTACTATGCTTCTGGCACCATAAGCATACTCGGAATATTAAACACAATGCCTCATATACTGAGCGTTCTTTACAGCAGGGGACTCCTGCTACCTTTCTTGATAGCATTTACCCTTGGAGCCTTTGGCAAATCAGCGCAGTTCCCATTCCATGAATGGCTTGTAACAGCAATGACAGGCCCAACTAGCATAAGCGCTCTTATACACGCAGCTACAATGGTAAATGCGGGAGTATATTTCCTGCTCAGGTTTACCCCAATAATAATCACAGCAGCTTATGTGGCAGGCATGTACACTCCTTTATCATCTTTTTTCACTTATATTTTGTTGATTGGAGCATTGACTGCTTTTATGATGGCGTCAATGGCCGTGTCTTCCAATGAACTTAAGCTAATTCTCGCCTATTCTACATCATCACAGCTTGGATATATGTTCATGGCAATTGGGGCTTCATTCTTTGCAGTGCCTACAGTTGCGATGTTTGCTTCCATGTCCCACCTGATAAGCCAGGCAATATTCAAGGCCGCTCTGTTCATGGCAGCTGGCGTTTTAATTCATGAATATTCCTCCAGGTACATCAAGGACATGGGGAACGCTTGGAAGAACATGAAATTCACTGGTATTGCTTTCCTTTTTGCAGCTCTTTCGCTATCAGGCATACCACCATTTTCAGGCTTCTGGGACAAGGACCTGATACTTGATGTCACTCTATATTCGGGTAACTTGATTGCATACGCACTCGGGATAGCAGGCGCCTTCCTCACCGCATTCTATATATTCCGAGCATTCAGGCTGATATTTATAAATAAAAATGAAAACGTAAAAGAAGTGAAGGAAGCTCATCCTGTGGAACTTTATCCATACCTGCTGCTTGGCGCCCTGAGCCTGGTATTTGGCATATTCTGGTACTTCCCATATGGAGGCCTTTCCAAAATAATATATAGACTAATGACCTATAACTCTATAGTTACATGGCAATCATCGATTGTGACTTCTGGAGTAACAATAAACGCAGGCCTTTCTGCTATATCAGTCATTGTAGCACTAGCTGGCATAGGGTTGGCCATGTACCTATATGTAAAAAACAGGGAGTTGAACATTAAATCATCATTTATGCTTGGAATTCAAAAATTTCTTTACGACAGGTGGTACATAAATGCAATATATTATCGAATATTTGTTAACGGAACAGCTTGGGTATCCAACTGGCTGTACGGGCATATTGAATGGGGGGCATTTGACAAATTCTACCACGCGCTGGTTCCGAGGGCAATTACCAGCCTTGGGTTAAGGTTGAAATATTACCAGAAAGGCAACATAGGCAAGTTCATATCAACTATGATAATAGGAGGGGCCATACTTTTAATAATACTTATCATAGCAATTGGGGTGATAGAAGTTGCATGATTTGCTTTTTATAACTATAATTGTTCTTATAGCTTCAGCCCTAGCACTTCCCTTTCTGCAATCAAAAAAAGGTCCTTACGTAACGGCAGGGATAAGTGCTGCCCTGGCCTCGTACTGGGCATACAGCGCATTCTCAATAAAGTTTGTTTCTGGCACATTTATTATAGATCACCTGACTGAGGTCGTAGCAATAGCCTCGCTATTTGCAGGTGCGGTGATAGCATTATCCTATGGGCGGCTTGAAAGGAGGTCAAGCATAGCTTCATCAATGCTTTTGATAGGCATACTTGGTACAATACTTTTAGCTTCAACACTTAACCCGCTAGTGATACTTGCATCGTGGGGACTGCTGTCAATAGCCAGCTATGGCATTGCTGCAATACCAAAGGACAAAAAATCTCTGGCCAACTCACTTAAATATGCATTTATGGGTGGGCTTTCACTCCAGTTTTTGCTTATTGCCATTTTCCTGATCTTTTCTGGTACTTTGGCTGCTGCAGCGATGCTTGGTTTTGCAATGCTGCTTGTAGCCACGGGATTCAAGGTAGGCGTGGTGCCATTTCATATGTGGCTTCCTGATGTTTATGGTACTACAGACCCAATATCGGTTTCAACGCTTTCAGCCATCATGAAACTTGGGCCATTGGCACTTGTGCTCAGGATCATGTTTTATATAACTGCAGGGCTATCTCCGCGGGCAGTAAATACGTTGCTTCTTATTGGGACTATAATAGCCTTGCTGACGATGACTTGGGGTAACGTCACTGCTACAGTACAGAACAGCGTTCAAAGGATATTGGCTTACAGCAGTATTTCACACGTAGGTTTCATATTAATGGGTTTAGTAGTTGCAATGGCATCATACTATTATGGAATAAATTACTATTTTGTCTTGATAGGTATATTTGTGTACTTCTTTTCCTATTCAATTTCTAAAACTAACGCATTTACTTACATCAGGGGCTTCTCTGACAGGAAGCTAGAATCATTAAAGGGAGCAGGTTTAAAATATGGTACAAACTCAGCTATGTTTTCGCTTTCACTGTTAAACTTGCTTGGGTTGCCACCGCTGTTGGGGTTTTGGGGAAAGCTATTGATATTCATGTCAGCCGCAAACCCAGCACTAAGCATGTTCTTTATAGGGCCAGTACCTTGGTTCACAATAATTGCCATAATAAACAGCGTAATATCAGCCTTTTACTATGTTAAAATAATCCAACAAATATATGCAGACGGTAATGCTCAGGCTGATTTCAGCAAACTAAATGCTACAATAATCATATCAGGTTTATTTTTACTTGTAGCTGGGTTCGTTATCCCCATAGTATTGAGCATTTAAGGCTATGATTTATGTTAACCTTATCATCTATGATATGCTTCGTGGGCACAACCTAACACGCGTCAGCAAATGCTTCTGCTTTATGAGGCATTCAAATCAGCATTTATGAGCTGTTAGACCTGAGTGCCACACTTTTCCTGATATAGTGTATGGATATACAATTATTGTCTTCATTTGCTTTTGTAGTGAAAATCAATATTCACAACTTAAACAGTTCTTCGCTTTACTAATTAGACTATTTTTAAACTATATGGCAATAAACCGTACTAGTGCATGTAATACCTCCATTTGCCAGGGAAAGCAACAACCGGGCCTACTTCAACAGGCTTACATTGCCAGCTGACAGGAGCCTAGTTGGGTCTATACATTCTCATCCATCAGGGGTTGCCCTACCGTCAACTGAGGACCTGCTTTACGGTTATGGTCCAGTAATTATGATCATAGGTTATCCAGATAAAATCAGGGCATTTGACAAGAATGGAAAAACGCTGAACGTTATTTTCACAAAATGAAATTTTGCATTTGATAAAGCGGAAGTTTCCTTGGCTTGTATGAAAGGGAAGGGTGTGGGACTCTATTTTAACATTATTTACCATAATAAAAAAACATAATGTTATTTGTTATATAGAGACGAACTTCCCAGTTTATATACATAGCAGGCTGCACAGCGACGATATCCAGAAATCAATGATTATATCAGCAATTGAGCTATCCAAAAAAGGGATTGGAGGGCAAGCAATGAAAATGCTCAGACCTCTGGTGCATTGAGCTGTCAGCATAATCCAGATAGAGCGGGCCATTCTCTTTGGACAGGGTCAAGCTTCTCCTGATTAATCAGTTTGGTCAAACAGGATATGCTGGCAATGTTTACAATGCTGCATGTAAAGTTTCCTACAAGGCAATTGATAAGCTATACCATGATGATAGCTACTCACAACCTGCATGAGCTAAAGGAAATCATGCGTCTGATGCTGGAAGGCATAACTACTAGACCTTAGGCACAATTATTATCGGATCGATATGTCAGTGCTTCCTTCCCTATGCGCCTATTATCCTCAAGCCCAATATTATATTTATAATCACATCGTAGTTCTCCAGCCTGTTCCTGAACTCTTCGCCAATTATCCTTGCGAAGGTATGCTTTACAATTATCCTGATCTTCGCTAGTCGCCTGATGTATACCCCTGTGAGCTTCTTGACCTTTATCTGGGGACTGAGCTCAGGAAAACCCTCCTTCATACACTTGGTCAGCGTCACCCCGCAGGCAGCTTCAGGTGACTCTTAAATGCATCATAATCGTGCCCATAGCATGCTGCGTCCTATGGATTTAGTCCACTTATTGTTCACTTTGCATGCCTCTTTCCGATGGCTTTGCCCCCAGCCTTGGTATCTCCGTGGCATCTATTAACGCCTTGAAATTCTCCTCTACCTCCTCGGGCGCCTGCGCCCTCATATAGCTTCTCCGGAGGACCTCCTTTACCACAGGCTCAAGCTTGCGTATGCCATTAAGCACAGTGCTCTGGTCTGAACAAATAGGAGGTCAGGTGAAGGTTATGTACTCTATAGTATGAACAGCCTTCCAGCGCCCTCTTGGATAGCCTGATGCGCTCAAATTCATCGTATCTGGATTCAACCTTCTCATAAGCGAAATCAAGTCCACTAAAGGACTTGAATGCTTTTGGACTCCTTGACAGCTTATCATAATAAGGAAATATCATAATGTGCCATTATTTGCAATGCCAGATATATTTGTTAAATTGGTAAAATTTAATTGTGCCTTTGGTCTAATATTTCATTGCCTGAACTGTGGTTTTCAGTTAAATGCCTCAAGGAACATTGAAGGTAAATCTGAGTGCTGCTGTCAACAAGCAAATCGTTAGCTCAGTGAATCCATGCCTACTGAGAGGCCAGCAACTCCTTTAGGGGTTAGTAGTTGACCTGTAATAGTTGGCCAGATAATTTGCCATTGTTCTAAATGCTACAGCCCTATGTGATATCTGGGATTTTTCTTTCAAACTCATCTGTGCAAATGTCTTATCGGAAGTATCAGGGATAAAAATAGGGTCAAACCCAAAACCCATGTTTCCAAGGGGAGTCGCAGAAATGATACCTGAAACTGCCCCATTAAATACTTTTATCTTGCCATCCATGTAAAGTGCTAGTGCTGACCTGAACTGAGCCCTTCTTGTCGTGCAAAAACTACATAATTTAAGTATGCCTGGGATTCCAATGGTTTTAAAAGCATATGAGGTATATGGCCCAGGGAAGCCTTTAAACTCATTTAAAAATAACCCATCATCTTCTACAACAAAAAAATTATTGATTTTAGTTGAAATTTGCACAGCAGCATTCAATGCAATATTTTCAATGTTATCATCTTGGATTTCCGGTTTAAGTAACTCACATTGTTCCAATTTGATTGTGTATTCTGCCAAAATCTCCAGAGCTTCTTGGACCTTGTTTTTGTTTCCAGTAATAAACAGTATTTTTAACACTAAAGGTCTCCTGTTTTATACGGAATAGGAACCTTCTGGTATGATCCATCTACTTGTCCCCTTGTTTATGTTTTTTATGACCGATATTCTAGACGGTTCCATTTCATCCATATAGCTATATGAGTCTAGCACTTGAAGCATATTTTCGGTGTATGCCCTAACTTCTTCCATTGAAAACATATGCCTTTTAGTAAGATTACTCATTGAGGAGCCTACGTGCATATAAGATTTTATTTCAACAAAATCAGGATTTGCGATCTTGATGAGCCTTGCAGCCTCTGGTAATTTATCATATGAGTCATTGTATCCTCTGATGAGGGTTATTCTTAGCACGGTTCTAGTTGGTATTTGAGACAATAACGATAAAGATTTTAACCATCTTTCCCACCCATCCCTGTACATGGGCCTGTTTATTATCTGATATTCTTCCTTATTATATGCATTCATAGAAAGGTATAGCTGTGTGGGCAGTGCATTTTCCATTACTAGTCTTTCTAACATGCTTGGCTCTTCTCCGTTGGTAACTAGGAAAATACTCTTTGTGTTGGGAAGTGATTTGAGGAATAAAATTAGTTCAGGTAGTCGTGGATAGAGCGTTGGTTCTCCAGAAAGCGAGATTGAATAGTGAGATGGGGTTAGGGATTCAGCCAACCAGCGTTTATCTATTTTTGTATTTCCCATAAATCCTATCAAAAGTTTGCGCCTTGATTCTGATAGTTCTTTTACAATTACCTTGGGGTCATCTACGACGCCCTCTGGCATCCTGAGCATTTTATAAAATTCTGTGGGCCTCCAGCAATATACACAGCGGTTTTCGCAGAAAACTGATGATGGTGTCATTTCCATGCAGCGATGAGTTTCTATTCCGTAAAATTTGTTTTTATAACAACCACGTTTTTCTTTAATAGCAGTTTTGGTCCAGTGGCAAATCTCAACTGCAGAATGTCCAAATACTCCATAGTGAGCATTCTTGAGTTTATTTTCTGTCTTTTCGTCAATTTTAAGTTTAACTGCAGTCATACAGTTCAAACAATATCGTTAACCATTAAAATAGTTTTGGTGATAACATAAACGATGTCATCAAGCACTTCTATAGTTACTTGAAATTATTAATGCTTTATTTCAAGTTCATATCTATCTACCGTCAATTGATGAACTAGGGCTACGCTGGTGGCTATGTTTATCTCATTTTCTGTAGAACGCCGTAGGCTACAGTTTCAATGTATGCTCTGTTGAACAAATATCCCTGAGAGTGCTTATCATTCTCAGATCTCTTCTAGGATTTCTGATCAGTTCATCGCTTTCACCAACTGCTTTGCCTTCTGGTTCATGTAGTATGCCCAGAACCTCTGGTATCCCTCTGCTTCCAGTCCTGTGGTACATCGGCTTACGCAATTCTCCCCAAACTTCACAGCTGAGAATATTCCTTTCGTGCCTGGCCACCTCATTCCATATTGCTCCTGATCCGCCCATTCCCTGTACCCTTTCTCTTGATAGTCCCTTATTGCCTGTCTTCGATCCCCTGCACTGGATGCATTCTTCCTGATCTTTATGACCGGCCTGGCTCCTATGAAGTGTATGAGATCGTTGGTATCGAATGCACCGTCACCAATGCACCAACTTTCACTCCTCTCAGCACTGCATCTCTCAAGTGCTTCTCCGCAGTCTCTGGTTCAGATGGACCTGAACCCTCTATGTACACCTTTATTCCGATGATCTTCTTTGTCCGAACATCGGCGGTGATTATGAGATGCTTTTGCCTAGCATCTGGATCACCATATCCTGTATGATCCTGCGTTGCCTGCCTTCATGCCTGTACCGTCGGTTGCAAGGCCTGCAATGTCCAGGTCCAGTACCATATGGTTGCATAATCGCCATATTCAGGAGCCCCTTACTCTGCATTGATCTTGCAAGGCCGCGATAGTCAAGATACTGCTTCCAGAGCATCATGAATTTCATAATTCCGGGAAGCGGTATGTAGATCCTTCCCAGATTCATGCGCTTCAGCTCGGAATCCCACTTATCAGCGAAATCGAGATCAAAGAGGAATGTTCCCCTTATCACCAGTTCCTCGTTGTATGCCTTCCAGTCTCTCCTGTCCTTGTAAGGTTTTCCCCACCTTGATTGCAGTATACAACAGGCATATATTTATATTCTCAGAAACCTTCCAGTTGTTGTGGAAACGGCCTGATATAGTTCACTCTGAGATGACAGGAGCAGGGGAGAGATCTCAAAGTTCTACCGTGATCGGTATGAGAGCTACTCGATACAGATCAAGGAAGGCTTGACAAGATCAGGAACATACGCTATTCCAAGGGTGTGTTCATGATAAGAGGGGAGGATCGGGGAAAGGTTGTCTCTTACCTGAGAAAAAGGAGCGCAACTGTGGTCCTGTGGAAAGTTATTCCTAGCAGGAAGGAAAAAAAGCTCCTGGAGCTACAGGTCACTTAAATATTTTTTCAACACAGCAAACACTTCAATAATGTTTTTATATTCCACATTCTGGAGATATGATAATGCCAGCAAACTTAAATCTGCCAGTATGCACTAGTTGTCATAAGCCAATATCGCCTAATGAGCACTAT
>JARVJW010000028.1 GCA_029775955.1 Nitrososphaeria archaeon
GGAGGATCGGGGAAAGGTTGTCTCTTACCTGAGAAAAAGGGGCGCAACTGTGGTCCTGTGGAAAGTTATTCCTAGCAGGAAGGAAAAAAAGCTCCTGGAGCTACAGGTCACTTAAATATTTGTTCAACACAGCATCGGTAATCCTAATTTTTAAATAATTAGCCCAAGTTTTAATTAATGCAACAAAGTACAATTCCTTGAAAATTTTTGAAATAGTTTTTATTTAACGCCACACTTATCATCTTCATTGAGCAGTGCAAATAAAGGGCTGGAATTGATATTTCATAGCATTGGGCTTTCAACTTATGATATCAAGGTTTACCTTCAAGTTGCGGAAAGCGGATACACTACAGCTTATGATATTAATAAAAAGGCAGGGGTCCCATACCCAAAGGTTTATGAATCACTTAAAAGGCTGATTTCAAGGGGCTGGGTGAAGGTCGAAAAGGGAAGGCCCAACAGGTACTTCCCGGCTGACCCCGAGGAGGTTTTAAGCAGGGAAAAGGACAGGTTAAATGAGCAGTTCAGTTCGCTCGAGTCAACATTTGAGGAAAACATAAGGCCTATATATGAAAAGCGTGGAATAAAGGAAAAATCTGACGTTTTGCTTGTCCGTGGCACAAAGAATGTCCTCTCAGGAATTCTAAGCGTTATAAAGCCAACAAAGGCTGAGCTAAAAATCGCGCTGCCCTTCCTACCCTCTGACTACAGCGAATTTGAACCCATAGTAAATATTGTAAACAGGTTAGACGATGTGGAGGTAAAGGTTCTGACAAGCAGGGAAAGCTATAATATGATCAAAAGGTCCTTGCCAGACGTTGAAATAAGGGTTAGGGATACAATGTTTGGAGGAGGCGTCATTTCAGATTCAAAGATGGTTGCTCTGATATTTAGCAATGAGGAAAATAAAAGCAATTATATGGCAATAGTTTCTGACCACCCATACTTGGCAATAATAGCAAATAGCTACTTTGAATACTTGTGGAGCGATTCCGCCGCTGGCGAAGTTTAAAAGCAGAGAAAATTACAAAGTTGTTCAGAAAAAGTTTTATATTGCATGAATATTAAATGGGCTGTGGTACTTTCATATATTGAGCTGCTAAACAGGATAAAGGACCAGACCCGCAAGGACACCAACGTAGTTACTCAAAGATTGAACGCACCTCAGCCTGATGCTGTAATAGTTGGTAACAGAACAGTGTGGAAAAACTTCAGTGTAATAGCCTCTGCTCTCAGGAGAGACCCAAGGCATATGATGATAATTGCAGCAAAGGAGCTTGGTGCAGCAATGACAATTGAAAATGATGGAAGGGCAGTTATATATGGAAAGAAGGACAGCACGTCAATAAAGAACGTGATGAACTACTATATCAAGATGTACGTTACGTGCCCTGTGTGTGGTAGCCCTGATACAAAACTAATCAAGGAGAAGAAGATACTGTTTCTCGTGTGCGAAGCATGCGGTGCAAGGACACCTGTAGTTTGAGTTCTGATAAATTTATCATAAACGTCAAGTCAAACGGCGAGATCAGTGTGCTCAATATATGCGATGCAGATGTCCTGGGCACTGTGCTCATGGATGGTTTACTCAGGGTGTATGTTGACCCAAAGTACTTTGGAGGGAAGGAGGTGGGTGCTGGTGAAGTGATCGACCTGCTTAAGAAGTATTATGTTATAAATCTTGTCGGCAACGGCTGCGTTTCCCTTGCGATCAAATCTGGCTTTGGCAACAGACTTGCAGTGAAGAAAATTCAGGGGGTTGACTTCCTCATGGTTTATAAATTTGTAGATAAATACAATATTAATGAGGATGGCAAGGGTGCTGGGCATAGCTGAGTCGTTTTCTATTAGCCCGGACATCAGTTTCCTTTCTGGTGTTGTGATGAGGCGTGACTTCATAGTTGATGGCGTTTCCATAACCAAGATAACTGTAAGAGGATCAGATGCAACTGAAAAAATTATCAAATTATACAGTGAAATGCACAGAAATGATATATCTGCAATGATTATAAACGGCTGCGTGCTTAGCATGTACAACATTGTTGAGGCTGGAACAATTAATAGCATGACAGGTCTTCCTGTTGTATGCATTGCTAGAAGGAAGGGCAAGGACCTGGAGGGGGGTATTACTTCCCACGGCAACTTAGATAAGGTAAAAGCTTACCGCTCCCTTGGCAGGCAATCTCAGGCAAAGCTAAAGACAGGCTATGATATCTGGCTGAGGGTATTTGGGATAGAATTAAATGATGCCATTAAAATGCTAAATGCTTACACCATTGATGGGAGGGTTCCTGAGCCCATAAGAATTGCGAGGCTAATTTCTTCTGCTTGCCTTAACAGATAAGAATTTAAATTTATGCACTAAATAGTGTGCATGAAAAATATTCCAATAAATAAGCCAATACTTGATGATAGGGAAATGGAAATAGTGGAAAAGGTAATTTCTGAAAGGTACTTTGTTGACCAGTCTTTTGAAGGAGGAAAATACGTGATGATGTTCGAGGGGGAACTCGGGAGCTACCTTAAAGCAAAGCACGCAATTGCCGTCAACTCTGGCACAAGCGCAATAATAGCTGCCTTACTTGCTGCAGGAATTGAAAGAGGAGATGAAGTAATTGTGCCATCGCTAACATTTATAGCGACAGCTAATGCTGTAAGGGCTGTGGGCGCAAGGCCTATATTTGCTGATATTGATGAATATTACACGCTTGACCCCGCAGAAGTTAAGAAAAAGTTGAACAAAAGGGTCAAGGCAATTATCCCTGTTCACCTTTATGGACACACTGCAAACATGGACGAGTTAAATGAACTTGCAAACGAGTTCGGGATTTACGTGATTGAAGATGCAGCTCAATCCCTGGGTAGCACTTACTATGGAAGGCAGACCTCAACAATTGGTGACATGGGATGCATAAGTTTCTACTCCAGTAAGGTTATTACTACCGGGGAAGGGGGAGCCATAATTACTGACAACGACGAGCTTGCTGAAAAACTTAAGATGGTGAGGAACCACGGCTTTGACAGGGAGGGTGTGCTTAGCGGATATGGTCTGAACTTCAGGATGCAGCAGATATCAGCAGCTATAGGATATGAACAGATTAAAAAGCTGCCAAATTTCTTGGAAAAGAGGGAGAGGAACGCCTATAGCTACATAAAGGAGCTTGAAGGAGTAAGCGACAGGATCATACTGCCACCAATAAGGGACAACTCAAAGTACAACTGGTACCTGTTCACTGTAAGGCATACAAAGAGGGAAACTGTGATGGTGACATTAAAGAAAAATGGCGTTGATTCAAGGATATACTACGACCCCCCGGTTCACAGGACCCCAACTTACGCTTCCCAGATATCATTGCCAATTACTGAAATGGTTGCTAGAGATGTGCTTTCCCTGCCCGCAAATCCCATTGTGTCTGAGGATGATGTAGTGGAGATATCTCAGCTTCTAAAACAAAGCTTAAATTAGGGAATAATGTAAATGGTGACATGAGCGAGGGGAATAGCGATATATATTTTGAATGCGTAAGGTGTGGGCAGAAGGTTTCCCTTGATAATCTGCTTTCCCTTCCTGAAATAAAATGCATTTGTGGATTCAGGGTGCTGAGGAAGGTCAGGCCGCAATCAATAAAGCAAATTAAATCTACATAGGAAAAGTGCTGCATTATTAAGCTGGATTCAATCAGAGCATGGGGAATCAGCAAGTGCCATGTCCTGGGGATCGTTTTTCAGCTTAACCCCGAACCTGACAAGGGTTATACTTTTGCCCGTTGCGCACTCTAAAACTCTCATAGCCCTCAGCAGGTTGTTGAGCCTAGTCTTGTAGCCCTTTCTTCCTGACATTTCAATGAGCATTATCATGAGCGTATCATAAGAAAAGATGACCACATTGGGGGCAGCTGCAATCAATTCAAAGAGCTTCTTTATTGCCTCCTGTGGGTCATTGTCAATAACAGCTTGAGCATTATCATAGTAGTGGCTGTACAGCCCATCCATGTCTATGACATTGCCTTCTATTTTAAATATGGATTCCCTAAAGGCCCTTATTATCCTGACCATTAACTGTTCTGCCTATACAATTGAAATCCTGCTTCCGGAAACTAGGATAGCTGGTGCCTTTACAGGCACTGATACTTCTCCCCACCACTTTACCCACTTTGTAGTTTCCGTAAACGAAACGATGTTCTGGAGCAACCTGGGTAGGCTATCGGAAAGCCTCATGCCAGCAACTGGGTACTTTATCCTCCCATCTTCCACGTAAAAAGCCGCATCCCTTATCAGGGTTGAAAATTCTCCAGTTATGTAGCTGTTGAACCTTGTGTACCAGTTATTGGTTACCATTATCCCCCTTTTCATGCTTCCAAGCAGCTCCTCTTCAGTAGACCTCCCGCCCTTAATTACAAGGTTCCAAGGTCCAGGCTCTATTATGCCTGCGTTTCCAGTTGTGCTCGTGTTCCACTTTTTTGCTGTAGTTGAGTTATGCAGATACGAATTGAAGGTGCCGCTTTTTATGATCTCAGTTGTTCCAGTTGGGGCCCCTTCATCATCAAATGCCCTGCTTCCAACCCCTCCGTCAACTTGGCCGTAATCAATGAGCGAAAGGTCCCCATTTGTGACTGTTTTTCCTGACATCCCTTTCAAAAATGACATCCCAATTTCCGCAAGGAATGCTGAGGCTGAGGCTCCAACCAGTTCCATTATGCTTGCAGAAACATTCGGGCTAAGAAGCACATCATACTGCCCATCCTCCAACCTATGCGGATTGCCTGAGATGGCGCTGTTTTTGCCTGCTTCCCTTCCCAAATCCTCAGCATTGATTGCTGAGGCCCTGGTGAATGCGCTTATGCCGCTGCCTGATGCGCTGCCCTTAAATGCCCTTATGTTTATGGTGTAGGATGTCCTCCTGTCAACCCCTTCGTTTCCTGAGGATGTAATTATTCCTATTTCATGGTAATTGCCCCTGATAATGCCTGCTGAACGGTCAGCCCCGGCATCAATTGCACCATGGATGGCTTCCTTCACAGATGCTACCATCATTTCCTCATCAACCTGCTCATCAGCATCGCCATTGAAATGGTAATTTGCCCTTGGTGGAAGTTCTGCAACATCCACATCTGGCCCTAAATTAATTTTGCTCACAAATGCTTTAAGTTGCCCCTCAAGGTCAGCCATGCTGTTAATTACAGTCATGGAGCTCTTTTTTCCAACAGTTGCATAAACGTGCAGAATGGTTGATGACCCAGTCGCCGCCAAAGAAATGCTGCCGTTAAAGAACCTGATTATTCTCTCATTTATCCTATGCTCGATTATAGAGTACTGGTCAACCTTTTCCCCTATCAGTGCCCTTGCCCTTTCCCTGTACATTTTTTTTTACCTCCTCCTCAGGTAAAGCCCATTGAACAGCATGTAAGGTCCACCGGTCCATACAGGGACGCCCTGCTCTGGGTCGCCCTTTCCACAGGTTGCGGCACTGAACTGCAGGTCCCTTGACCTTCCTGCAAGCCTTGACCAAAGTTCGGGCGTGTTAGTTTCCAGAATAACTCCCCTTATGGGTTGACCTAGTTCCCCCCCATTAATTTCATATGCTTCATATCCAACATACCTCTGGTTCATCCTTATGTCGTCAATATTCCACTCCATAAATGATTTCATATATATTCCGTTCTTTGCCTCCCTTATCATTTCCTCCATTCCCATGTCCCCCGGCTCAATAAATGTGTTGGACATCCTGATGATTGGCTCTACATCAAAGGCAGATGCTCTAGATGCAGCGTTGCTCTTGACCCCGTAAATAAATGCAGTTTCCCTGTTGTGCAGCAGTTCATTTACCTCCCCTGACACCACAAGTCGTTTCTTTCTAGCCTTAACACCTTCTTCATCAAACATATAGTAACCGTAAGAATATGGTACTGTTGGGTCGTCTGAAACATACATCTGGTCGCTTCCTATTTTTACTCTTTCGTTTCCTTTTACGTATGATTCCCCTCCCTGAGCTCCCTCTCTCCCAATTACCCTATCAGCTTCAAGAGGGTGTCCAACTGATTCGTGAGCCATTATGCCAGAAATTTCAGGGCCGACAACAACATTGTGCCTTCCAGGCTCAACTGACCTGAAGCTTTTGATTATTGCCGGTATGGATTTCACTTCTTCCTGCACTCTTTCCCTTGTTGCAATTTTTTCAAGGACTTCAGGCCCTCCGCTTCCACCATACTGAACAAACCTCTGAGCTGTCTGCCCATCATAATGTGCAGTTAATATGACCATTGCTGAATATCTGCTTGAGCGACTCCTTATGATTGTATTTTCAGAATTTACAAAGTACACTTTGCTCAGTTGGCCTGAAACGCTTATGCTCCTTTCCCCTATCAGGTTCTCCTGCTTAGCAATAGAGTCATAGTCCTCTGCCCTTTCCCTCAGGTCGTCATGGCTCACATCTTCAAACTTTTTGCGCTCGTCAGTTACCCAGTAAGCAGTGATTGCCCTTTCATTCGATAGCCCGACCTTGCCATCGAGAGCCCTTCCGCTTCTCTCTGCAAATTTTACAGCGCTTTCAACTGCAGCCTTTACAGAATCTTCATCAAGTATGTTTGAATACGAAAAGCCAAGAATGCCATTGCGCACAAGCCTTATGCCAATCCCCCCATATGTTGCTGATGACGGCGGCAGGGGATTTCCATTATTAAGGGCATAGGCTATCTGCTGCACCATGTGAACTCTAGCTTCAGAATATGAGCAGCCTGCGGAAAGCGCTATATTCACCGCTTTATGTGCTAACTCTTCCTCCATGAGCAGCTTATTGTGGAACGTTTAATTAAGGTTTAACCCTATGTTGAGCAATGGAAAGGGAGGTAAAGTTAAGGGTTAAAGATAGAGCGCTTCTCCTTGAAAGGCTGAGCAAACTTGGGGCCAAGCTTGTAAGTCACAGAGAACAACAAGATTACTACCTGGACAACGGTTCGCTGCACAGCAGAGGTGAGTCATTGAGGGTGAGGCATGACGGGGACAAGTGCTATTTGACATTTAAGGGAAAACTTATCAACGATGAATTAAAGCTTAGGGAGGAGCTCGAAGTCTCGGTGGGAAACTGCAGTGCAGCTCTTGAAATAATGGGCCACCTTGGCTTTGTTAAAAAGATTACTGTAAAAAAAGTGAGGGAAAGCTACATGTTAAAAGATATAATGATCGAAGTCGACCAGGTTGATGAACTTGGGGATTTTATTGAAGTTGAGCTAAGGAATGAAATGCAGGTCAAGGAAATCAAAGAACTTGCAGATAAATTAGTTGTTGAATGGATTCCAATAAAGGTAGGTTATGCAGACATGCTACTGGAGCTCAGGAAACCTTAGGGCTGTCCTTGCCAGCACCGCTCATTGCCTCCTTAACCGATTCATTTATTTCATCTGCCATGTAGTGGTCAAGTAACTTGAAGTTTACAGCCTTGACGTTTTCAACCTTTTTTATTGCGTCAATTACATCCGTTGACAGCTGATATGCAAGCATTGCTGGGCACGCGGGGGTTGTCATCCTGACTTCAACATTGACAGTGCCGTCATCATCAAGTTCAAGCTTCTGAACCAGGTTAAGGTCCATTATCGATACGCCAACTTCAGGGTCAATTACATAGGAAAGGTTTTCCCACATCTGGTCAAGCATTTTATCCTTATCCATTTACAGTTAAATTGCATATGGGCCCTATTATTGTTTTTGCAAATATTTTTACGGTTTCCATGCGTTTCTGGCCTTTATTCCTATTCCGTATCCTATGGCTGCTCCAACCAATGCGAATATGGCATTTTCCATTCCAGTCAAAACGTTAAGCGCAGGTGGAGCATATACGCCGAAGTTAAAAAGCATGAACTGTGAAACAAGGAACGTGTCTGCAATGGCGACTGCAAAAGTGGCCCCAAATACCCGTGCTGCAAGCGGTGCCCTAATCCCCAGCACAATTTCTCCTGCAAGGGCCCATGCAAAGTAGAACGGCGTCCAGATCGGGTTAAAGTATGATACCATCGATATTATGTAAAACGGTATCATTGTCATCAGCACTGAGCCAGGCTTTCCAATCACAGCTATGAGGGCCGCAATTATAATTCCCTCTGGCAAGTATATAAGCAGACCATTGATGATCCAGCTGATGGGTGGAGTGTACCAAACAAAAGACGGCGCATAGGAGGTGAGCCACTCGGCCGCGTACAGCAGAACCCCAAACGTCACCGAAATTGTTATCAGCTTTAGGTCAACCTGTGTGGAAAACTTCTCGTGAACCATAACCGCGGCACCAGCAAGCACTATGACCGTGGATTCTGCAAGCGTCAACCACACAGCCCCAAATTTGTTAACGGGATACCACAGAAAAATTGAGTACGCAAGCGCAGCCATAACTGCAACTAGAACAAGGTCGAAGGCAACCACTTTAATTGTTCCAGATATCATGGATGGATCATCCATCCAAATATTTATTAAACCTTTTGGTAAACAACTTTTGTGCTATCAATAAACAACTTTAAATTTAAATTTGAGGGTTGTCAAGAAAATTTGTTAAATGATATAAGCTGGGATTTAAATGCAGGGGAGATAGGCCTGTTACGGGGGGCAACTGGCTCTGGAAAGAGCACCCTGCTTTACGCAGTATCCGGATTCACAGGTAAATACATCGATGGTATAACAGGTGGGAGTATTATGGTAAATGGTGTTGAACCCTCAAGGGCCCTCAGGGAAGGAATTATATACTATGTTCCACAGGAACCAACAAATTCGTTTGTAGGATATGACGTAATAACTGAACTCATGTGGAGGGGGGCGGAAAGGGGAGAGGCAGTGCAGGTTGCGAAAGGGCTTGGCATTGATCACCTGCTGAACAGGCACGTGTACAGGCTTTCAGGTGGTGAAGCTCAGAAGGTTGCAATAGCTGCTGCCTTGCTTGGAAGGTACAAGGTTGTGCTTTTTGACGAGCCCCTTGCAAACCTTGATGCTACATCAAGGGCTGGCTTTGTCAACCTGTTGAAGGAGCTCAAGGATAATGGCCTGACTGTGATTGTAGCTGAGCACAGAGCCAGCTACCTTAAAGGAATAGCTGACAGGGAACTGGTTCTTAAAAGCAAAAACAACGCCGCACAGGGGGAACTTCACGTTCCTGCAATAAGGAGCCACGGTGCTGCACTTAAGGTAAGCCACTTGAACTTTTCATATGATAACTTAAGGCCAGTTCTCAGGGACATGAACCTAGAGGTCAATGGCGGGGAAGTAGTTGCGCTCCTTGGTGAAAATGGCTCCGGCAAGAGCACCATGCTAAAGATAATTGTTGGTATGATTAAAGCTCACGGCGTTGAAAGGAACTATAAATCAGTTGGGTTTTCACTTCAGACCCCTGAGCTTCAGTTCCTGGAAGATACTGTGGAAAAGGAAGTTAAATATAATGGGAAAGGGATGGCGTACAGGCAAATCGTTAACTTCCTTGGGCTTGAGAGAAAGCTTAGCCAGCTCCCGCATTCCCTTAGCAGGGGGGAGCGCGTCAGAGTTGCTGTCGCTTCAGCATCGTCCATGATGCCAGACCTTATGGTGCTAGATGAGCCAACCGAGGGCCAGGACCCGGCCGGATTAAGAATGATGGGTTCACTTGTCAGGGCAATGGGGGAAGCAGGATCAGGGGTAATTGTAATAACCCAGGAACCTGAGTTCGCCAGGGAATACAGTGACAGAGTAGTGGAAGTTGGTGTTGCATCGTCTTGATAAACATACCTGAAGAGGGAAGCAGCCTGGGTGGCGTTCCTTTTAAGTTAAAGGTCATAATGCTGGCTTTAACGTCAACGTTTGCCCTAGTATGTTGGAACCCGTATCTCCTCGTTGCAGGGCTTGCCCTCAGTTCACTCCCAGTTCTGTCAGTGAAATCAAAGAAAGCACTGGTTAGCTCAGTAAAGCTGTTCCTGCTCCTTTCAATTTCTTTCATCATTTCTCAGTCATTGTTCTACTGGGGTGTTTACTCCGGTGAAAGGGTTACCGTTTTGCTGTACATATTTGGGCCCGGAACAAATCCCATAGTTGACGCTCTGACGATGGGCAGGGGCATTGTAATAACAGTGCAGGGAATTTACTGGGGCATTGAGTCAGCTGCCAAGTTCGGCATAACGTACTTTTCCGCGCTTGGGGTCCTGTACACGACAAGGCCTTCGCATATACTTGAAACCGTCTATGGCACAAGGTTACCCCAGTTCATAAAGCTGAGCACAATAGCGACATTCAGGGTGTTGCCTGTAATGGTTGAGGACATGGAGGCTGTTATATCTGTTGCAAGGGCACGAAGGCCGGCTGGGCTGAGGAAGAGGCTTGTTGAACCTTTCACTGTGGTAAGGTCAATGGTCTTTAATTCAGTGAAAAGGGCTTATCACCTTTCAATGGCGCTTGAAATAAGGGGGACTCCAAGGATTAGGATGGATGGGGAGAAAGGAAACAGGTTCATGACTATTATAATTGCGGCATATGCATTCATTTTCATATTGCTCATAATTGCAAGTGTTTACTGATGCACAGAACTACCCTTCACTGTTTATCAGTTTCGCCCTTTGAGGTTATTATCTCCCTTATGAGGCCAGTGTCATCTATTTCTAGCTTGCTCCTCCAATCTTTCATTATTAACCCATTTTCTTCCTTTATGTAGCCAAGCCTCTTTAGCTTTGAAATTATCTGATTTACCCTCCATTTGGGAAGCTTTGCGATTAGGAGCCTTTCCACAGCCTGAACTGGTGCGGCCCCCCCTCTTATTGTAATCTCAGATATCAATATGGCAAGGCCTGCTACTTCCTCAATCCTCATCCACCTTGAAAGTTCTAGATCAGACAGGGGTTCCTTTGTCATTATGACGAACCTGGCTCTATCCATGTTTTCAGGTTCATCTTCATCTGGCACAACGGCGATCTTCATCCCTAACCCCTCAGCCTGAACAGCTGCAACCTTAATCGCGCTCAAATAATCTTTCCCTAGGTGCTTCTTCAGCTCCCATCCCTTCATTCCTGGGATTGATGAAGGCTCTATCAGGAGAAGCTTCAGAACTTTATCTGCCTTTAGCTTTAGTTCTTCGTCGGAAGGTTGCTCAGCCAAGTGGTATCGCCAGACTCTCAAACTCCCCTTCAACTGGCATGTCTATTATCGTTTCCCCGCTTATCGGATTTCTCCTGATTGAAATCATGCCATTGCTTGAAAGATATGCTACGTAAAATGCCTTCCGCAACCTCATTATGTCCTTTCCTATAACTTCTTCATATGGTATTGTTCCGCCTTTTAAGCGCTTGCTTAACTCATCGTAAAATTCCATAGCTTCGCTTTCAATCTCCTTTTCCATTGGAAAGAACTCTGAGGTTTGCCCTTCAGGCCGCTGGACTGGCCCAAGCCCTTCCCTTCTGCCCCAAGGCTCAACAAGCCCAAAGTACTCCAGGGCAACGCGTATCCTGTACCTGGAAAGTCTGTGAATTCCAATTGAGGGGTAAGTATGATTTGACGTTATCTGGGCAATTTTCTTTATGTCCATGGCGCTGAGCTTTTGCCTGAGTAGCTCAGGGTCTAGCTTTAACCCCCTGAGCGCATCTATTACCCAATCCTGCTGTTCCTTGACCACCTTTGAAACGGAGTTTATGGCTGCAGATTCCATGTTCAAGCTTTTCTTCTGATCCTTTAACTTGTTCTCGTTTATCTGCGTAAGAAGGCCATTTATGTCTATTACAAATGGGTCGCCGCCCCTAGCCAGGAACGTATCCGGTAATTCGATTATCCTCCTTAAGGCGTTCTCCTTTTTGCTCATCTGACAACCACCTTGGATGTGCTCCCTACCTGTGTTTTCTGCACTACAATGTAGTTAATGTCATTGCTGTAAAAGGTTGGGAAGTTTGGAGTTATTACCAAATATTGTGCTTCTTCATTTTTTATCATGTCATATATTGATTTGATAAATTTTTCCCTGATAAGGGGATCCATGTGCACATCAAACTCATCCAGTGCCCTGAATGGGGATACCACGTATGTCTGAACGGCAAGTAAGAACGCTGTTACAGAAGCACTTAATTCTCCACCGCTCTGGGAAAAGCTGTCCAGCGGTATCAGGTCACTGCCCGCAGAGCTGGCATATAGCCTCAACCCCGCATTTTCCGGGTCATCCTCGTTCTCCAGGACTACCTTTCCACTGAAATTGACCTGGGCCATTATTTCATTATATCTTTCATTTATTTTGCTTATGGTGTTCCTCATCAGGGACCTCCATTCCTCTGACCTTTTCTTTATTTCCCCCATTGTAATGTCTTTGTTCTTTTTTATGACCTCAAGCTTTCCCTGATATTCATCGAGCTTGTCCCTGAACTCCATATATATTTTTTCAGCTTCCTGGTCAACATTTCCCATAACCTTGAGTTGTGCGTTTGCTGCCCTGATTTCTTCCTCGATATCAGCCTGAAGCCTCTGAGTGCTAGGCCTTTCTCCCCTTGTCCGGCCACGCTGTTCCTCTATCTGCTGAGTGAGGCCCTGAATCTGGGATTGGTTCTCCCTTATTCCCTTTTCAGCCTCCTTTATCCTGTACTCTGTCACAGAAAGCGTGCCCTTTACGCTCAGCATTTGGTCAACTTGCCCTTCAATATCCTTTAAGCCACCAATCAAATCTGACAGTGATTTTTCGTCTCCCTTAAATGCCAGGGCTGCGAGCCTTGAGGCCTTATCGATGGATTCTTTCATGGCTCTGCTCATGCCGTTAAGCTGCTCGCTCAGTGAATCTGACTTGCTTTTCATGGAGTTTAGCTCTTCAATCAACCTGCTAACCCTTTCATTTATTGACTGTAACGATTTTTCAAGTTTGAACAGCATGCTCCACTCCAGCTCAGCATTGAGGGCTTCAAGTTGCTGCTTCAGGTTTCTAGCCATCACAAGCTTATCATATTCATCTTTCCATTTATCCAGGGATTCAGTGGCCTTGTTTATCAGGTCCTGGTACTGGCTTTCTTCAGTAAGTATCTTATCCAGCCTGTGCCTAGCTTCCAGCAGGTTCTCCCTTATTGCCGCTACGCCAAGCGCTTCCTCCACCATTTTTAGCTTATCCGTGGGCTTTACCAATATAAATTCATCAACCACGCCCTGAGGCATAAGTATAAGGTAGTTATCAGGGTCAATTCCAACCTTCTTGAGGAGTTCAGTCACTTGGTTTCTGGAGACTTCCCTGTAATCAACTTCAAACCAGTATGAACCATCCTTTCTGATATACCTGGAAATCATTATCTCATCCTTGTTGTACATGGGAAACGGCCTTTTCCCTGACGATGGCATGTTTTCTGCTATAAGCGATATTCTCCCTATGCTCTCCCCGCGCTTTACAAGGTCTGCAAGCCTCCTGGACCTTTCTGTATTCAACTGACCCATTGCTAGAGATATCCCAAGAAGTATTGCACTCTTTCCAGCCCCATTGGGGCCAGTTATAAAGTTAAATCCGTTTTTAAGTTGAATCCTACCATAACGATAGCTCATAAAATTTTCAAGTATTATTTCCTTAATTATTGACTTAGTCAACTTCTTTCAGATAATTGCCATTGCATTTATCCTTATCGCCAAGTTTATTTCATGAGCTATTTTCAGCAAAATATGACAAAAAAAATTAAATACTTAGGGCTAGCACGCCAAAATCACTGTGGCGTTGCTGAAGTAGCAAGTTCATATTTTCCGTCTTCCCGTTTTTTCAATCTCCCCATTGCAACCCAAAAATCAAGCACTGGCACAATTGGCTGCGCTATTTGAAGCCCTGAATAGGTTTTTATGTAATCGTTTATTTCAGATTCTGATCTTGGTCCATTGGCTAGAGACGCATATATCAACCACCCTGTGCCATGCTGCATGCCTGAAATGCCATGCTCAAAGCCATGCCCTAAGCCATGCATTCCTCCACATCCGCAATTTCCACACATATCGAATCACCGATATTAGTTTCCCACGCGCCATATATAAACATATCGGAAAAACGATATAATACTCCAGTATGCTAACCCTGGAAAACCTCTCAGCTATGGATTATGACAATTAGAAATCCTCCGTTCACGTTACGCAACAAATGAAAATAGCCTTATTGTTACTGCACGCAGAAGATGTATACTAGACCTTAGGCACAATTATTATCGGATCGATATGTCAGTGCTTCCTTCCCTATGCGCCTATTATCCTCAAGCCCAATATTATATTTATAATCACATCGTAGTTCTCCAGCCTGTTCCTGAACT
>JARVJW010000105.1 GCA_029775955.1 Nitrososphaeria archaeon
CATAATAATATGTATATTATAACCCCTTATGAAGATGATCGTAGCTGTTTAGACCCCGACGGTAGGGAAATTTGCATGGATGTGGCCACGGGCACTGGCTTCACTGCTGCTGCGTTGTCAAAGTGCATAAAAGTAATTAGCTTTGGACGAAACGAAAAACATGCTCAATAAAGCTAGGACCTTATAATTAACCAAGCCTGATACGCTTATGCTCATCTCCTTGTTGTGAAGGAGTGCTTTGACCTTATAAGTTCTGAACTTAGACAGCTGTAAATTTATTCATTAATTTACTTAATTTAACACTATCATGAATGCTATCTCCTAGGCACTTGAGTGACATATACACATGGCCAAACTTTGTTACTGTGAAACCCTGAACTTATATCCATAATATACCAATCCCTCCTTTCCATCCTCTGCCCACTTTCTAACTGTGGCCTGCACCCTTGCCCCTGCCTTGAGCTTCTCTTCATCAGCATCTGCAATCATTGAAATTATGTTCACACCATTATCTAACCTTATCAATCCAAGGTATATTGGCGCGTATTCCTTGAATTCCTGTGCTGGTTCACTCAATTTTGTATATGCGAGCAATGACCCACTCCTTGGCATCTCCTTTTCCTCCATATTCCTGGATCCGCACTTTTTACAGATCCTTACTGGGGGAAAAAATTCTGCATCGCAATCCTTACACTTTGACCCTACCATCCTGGTGTAGACCTTCCTGTTTCTCCAGTAAGCTATTGGTATCATTGTTCACTCCACTCTCCTTAATGTGTGGATTACCGCAGTCGTATCCACTCCTCCAACATTATGGGTCACTCCTACTTTAGCTCCATTAACCTGGTTCTGCCCTGCCGTACCAGCCAGTTGCATGAACGCTTCTGCGATCTGGTACGCTCCTGTTGCCCCAACAGGGTGTCCCCTTGCCTTCAGCCCACCAAAGGTAAGTATTGGCAGCTCAGATCCCATGTTAAACCTGCCATTTGCAGCATCCTGCGGTGCCTTCCCCTTTTTGGATATGCCCATTGCCTCAAGTGCCAACGATGCAACAACCGGAAATGCGTCATGCACTTCTATGAAGTCAATGTCTTGGAGGCTGATGCCTGATTTCTGCATAGCCCTTTTAAATGCGAACTCTGTGGCAAGGAACCTAAGTGGTTCTTCCCTCTGCGCAACTATCAGGTCATTTGTTGCTATTTCTGATGAAAGTATTTCGACAGAGCCCTCCTTTGCACTGAGAACTACTGCCGCAGCACCATCTCCTGAAGGTGCGCTGCTCAGCAACCTTATAGGGTCCGCTATTACCTGTGACCTTCTTACATCCTCAATTGTAATTGCCTTCCTGTACTGGGCATGCGGCGATGTCACCGCGTTTTTGTGAGCAATAACCGGAAAGTAGTCCATAAGCTCCTCCTCAATATTGTACGAATTCATATATAACCTCATTAGCAAAGCATTAAGGGATATAAATGATGCACCGACTGCCTGCGTAAAATCTGAACTTTCTGCCATTGCAAGCGCCTTTGTCGCCTTGGGCGTATCCATATCCTTCATTTTTTCAACGCCAACCACAAGCACGTTTTCATATTCACCAGACTTTACAGAAAGGTAGCCCTCATGAACAGCTGCGCCGCCTGAGCCACAGGCTGCTTCAACCTTCATGGCTTCCACCCCTCTCATGCCAAGTGAGCTAGCAAGCAGTGCTCCAAGGTGCTCCTGATGATTAGCATATCCTGACATCATATTTCCCACTATTATCTTGTCAACTTTTTCCACACCTGCGGCATCAATTGCCTTGATTGCGGCGTCTGTCATGAGGTCAGCCAGAGACTTGGCCCAATATTCACTTACTGGTAAAGCTGAAGCTGACCTTATGAAAACCCTGCTCATTTCTGGATCTTGCCCCTCCATCTTGCATATGTGGCATAATCGACTTCTCTATAATTTCTTAACCTTTCGCTGAATGGGACGTACCCATCGTCATCGCCCCTTGAATTTACTTCTATAACAAATGCGTCGCTTCCTGCACCACTGCCAAAGCTTGCCAGCATTATCATGTCTCCCGTTTTGGCCATATCAAGCACCTTTGCCAGCGCAATCAAGGTATTTGCCGAATACGTGTTACCTATGTCATCATTTAACAGTGCTGGCCTCAGTTGCTCATCTGTAAAGCCAAGCCTTTTCCCAACTTCAACAGGAAACCTTGGGTTTGGCTGGTGAAATATTGCATATTTAAAATCTGATGGGTTCATGCCAGTTTCGGAAAACAGCATCTTGACGCTTGAGGTTGTATGAGTGAAGTATGCTGGTTCTCCTGTGAACCTTCCCAGGTGCATAGGATATTGGTCATGAGGTCTCCTCCAAAAATCAGGGGTATCTGTTACATACGATACTGAATGCTTTATTTTTGCAACCTCCTTGCCGTTTGGCTTCCCCAGCACAACTGCACCAGCACCACTTCCTGCGGTAAACTCAAGCTCGTCTGCTGGCCTTCCCTGTGCGGTATCGGCACCAATTGCCAAACCATAATCAATTGTTCCTGCAGAAACCATTCCACTTATCAGCTGAATTGCTTCAGTCCCTGCCTTACAAGCAAACTCCAAGTCAACGCCCAAGATACTATTGTAACCAAGTATGTCGCTAAGTATCGAGCCAGTGGGCTTTACCGCATAGGGCTTTGATTCTGAACCGACAAGTATGGCCTGAATTTTTGGATAATTAGCCATACCAAGTGCTTGAAATGCTGATTCATAGCTCATTGTCAATATATCCTCATCGTACGATGCTATAGCCTTCATTCTATTTGGCCCAGCCCCTCCCCCATGCCAGACCCTCGCTATTTCTTCAGTCCTTATCCTGTAGATTGGCACATATGCCCCGTACCCAAAAATAGCTGCGTTCAAGTTCATGGGCTATCAAAAAGTGCAGACATATTTAAAGACGTAAAAAAGGGGAGTGTAATTAGACTAGGGTCTAATAATCAGCTCTCTCTGCAGGTCATAACCAACTTTATTATAGGATGTCACGCGGGCCCTTATTCCGGCCATGGATGGTATAAGGTAATCGTACACATAGTCGTCCCCCAGGTGGAAAATCCTATAAGGCCTTTCTAGCTCTCCTGCAATCAATATTTTCCAGAACCTTTCGTCCTTCCTTGGCATTCCCATGTCAACGCACGAATAAACTGTATCAAACATTTTCAGGTTAACCGTCAGTTCCAGCACCTCCTTTGCAACGTTGGTAGTAAGTATCACTCTGTACTTTTCCTTGAGTCGTTTAACCAAACCCTCATTCACTTTCACATTTATGCCTGATGCCATATTCTTGTATTCTGACATATCAAGCGATAGCTCCCTGACCCAGTATAATGGCTTATACCAATTAAGGCTTGATGGCCCAACCGAG
The DNA here is from genome assembly GCA_029775955.1 of Nitrososphaeria archaeon. Taxonomy (GTDB): domain Archaea; phylum Thermoproteota; class Nitrososphaeria; order Conexivisphaerales; family UBA164; genus KM4347-05. The sequence goes on from JARVJW010000105.1 coordinate 3,409, forward strand.
CTGTAGATTTCCCTTAACTTTTTAAGGGATACGTCGAAGTTCAAGCCTCTGCTTCTGGCATAAAGCGCAGGGATGACCCTGTACCACAAGTCATCATAGCCCCTGCAGTCGGCAATTGTACCACAAAGGTCTAGTGAAACAACGCTGAAACTCAATCTGATTTACCATCTTCATACATGACCTTAAGCTCGTCTAGGCTTACTGGCTGGCCATCCTGAAGTTTTTTCCTTATTTCCTCCCTTACCTTTTCTACATCGACTTGCCCACTAAGGCTGACAGAGATCCGTGACTTTCCCCCTTCCCTTTTTCTTTTTTCACTTTTCTCCTCTTTCTCCTTATATTTCATCAGCTTTAACTTGATCTTTAGTACCTCTGCTTCTTTTTTTAGCTCTTCCCTTTCGTTTATCAGCTTTCTGACATCATCTACCAGTGGTTGTTCCATTATATCCAGTTCCTTTAACCTGTCCACAAGCTTGGACCTTTCATCATTTACCCTCTTTTTCGATTTCATAATTTCCAGCTTCTTTGCAAGTTCCTTCTCCCTTCTGTATTCCCTATCTTCATCTGCCTTTTTCATGACTGTAGTTTCAATCCGCTTTTCTATTTCGTCGAGCTCATTTTGCGCTTCTAAAATATCGTGATCACTGTAAAAGTATTGAGGTTTTATCTCACGAAGTTTGCTCCTTATCGACTCCTTTTCATCCCTTATCTGCTTTAACATTTCAAGGCTTCCCCTAAGCTTCAGGCCATCTTTCTTTATTTTATTTAACTTTTCATTTAGCTCTTCATCAAGTTTGGACAAATTCCCTCACTCCTTTGGCAAGCTCTCTCCCTACTTCTCTGGTAGTAAGCCTGCCTCCTGCATCTGGAGTAAGGGTTCCTCCCTTAATACTTTTTTCAACTACTGATGAAATTACTGCTGAAGCTTGTATTGCTTTTCTGTCAGACTTATAAATTCCAATGTGGTTAAGCATCATTGACAGGGACATGACCATCGAATATGGATTTGCCACTCCCTTTCCTGCTATGTCTGGGGCTGAACCGTGTACAGGCTCAAATAACGAGTTTAGATCCCCTATATTTGCTGAAGCTGCAAACCCAAGCCCGCCTGCTATCTGAGATGCTTCATCGCTCAGGATGTCTCCGTAAACATTAGGGGTAAGTATTACATCAAACTGCTCCGGGTTCCGGATCAGCGCCATGCTCATTGCATCAACGTACTTTTCATCAACCATAAGGTCACTGTTTCTAAGCTCTTCCAGAGCAACCCTCCTGAACAGCCCATCGGAAACCCTTAGGACATTTGCCTTATGAACTACTGTAACATGCTTCCGTCTCTTCATGGCATAGGCTGCCGCTACCTTTGCTATTCTGCGGGTTGCCTTTTCGCTAATTATCCTGAGTGATGTGGCAACCCCCTGCACTTCAAATTCAATTCCCTTGTAAAGGTCTTCTGTATTTTCCCTGACTATTATAGCGTCTATTTTCCCTACATGAGGTATCCCTTCATATGACCTTGCAGGTCTGATATTTGCATAAAGGTCCAGTTTCTGCCTTACCGCAACAATGCTTTCAAAGGCACTTTCCCCCACGGGACCCTTGATCGCTGCGTCAGAAGATTTTATACCTTCAATTGTGTCATCAGGCAGTGCACTGCCCCTCACAACCTTACTCCTATCTCCCAAATCGTAAAATATCACATCGAATTTTATTGAAAACCTTTCTTGAATTGAATCTAGCACCTCAATTGCTGCATCAGATATTTCCGGCCCTACTCCATCCCCCTTCATCCACGCTATCCTGTACTTCATAAAGAATTCCCCCTTTTTAACAGCAGCTTGTTTATTCCATCTATCATAGCCTCTACGCTGGACATCACAATGTCAGGGCCTGTAAAAGTTGAAGATGCAACATGCCCTACTCCATCTTCCACTTTAACACTGACCTGTGCCAGCGAATCTGACCCACCCGTAACTGCCTGTATACTGTACTCCCTCAGATAAATGGTCACTGTTCCTTCTAACGCCTTCTGAATGGCCTTAAGTGAAGCGTCAACTGGGCCTATGCCTGTGCTTGAAGATTCAAACACCTTCCCGTTGAAAGAAAGCCTTATGGACGTTGTTGGAAGCACGTTGACCCCTGTTACTGAAACCATTCCCCCAACCTCTACCAACTTCTTTGGAGAACTGCCAGTTACCGAGCTGGCAATTGAATAAAGGTCTGCGTCGGTAACCTGCTTACCCTTATCTCCGAGGGTCTTCACCTGATTTACAATCTCGATAAGTTGTTTGTCGTTGAACTGCAAACCCATTTCCTTTAACATAGCAGCTATACCATGACTGCCTGCATGCTTGCCTGCCATGAACCACCTCTTTCTCCCTATGAGCTCCGGGCTTATTGGCTCATACGTTAGCGGGTTTGAAAGTATCCCATGAGTATGTATCCCACTTTCATGGCCAAATGCATTGTCACCTATAAGTGGTTTGTTCTTTGAAATCTGAACACCAGTGAGTTTTTCCACTAGCTTGCTTGTTTCATATATTTTTTCAAACCTAATGTCAGTGTCTATACCATAAAGCATTTTAAGCCCTATAGCAACCTCCTCAATGCTCACGTTGCCAGCCCTCTCGCCTATTCCGTTTATAGTGCCATGAAACTGGTCAGCCCCAGCAACTATAGCAGAAAGCGTGTTTGCTGTTGCCAATCCAAAATCATTGTGGCAATGAACGCTTACGCCAACTCCCGGGATCTCCTTTTTTACCTGAATAACGAGTTCGGCCATCAGCTGAGGCGAAGCAAAACCCACTGTATCTGCTATGTCAAGCATTATTGCACCAGAACCTGCAGCGGTCTTAAATGCCTGCATAAGGAATGCCCTATCGCTCCTTGTTGAGTCCTCTGCTGAAAATTCAACTTCAAACCCTCTGTCCCTGACATATGTTATCCACTCGCTTATCGCACTCAGCACTTCTTCCCTAGTCATGTTGAGCTTATATTTCATATGTATATCTGATGTAGCAATAAAAATATGAATGCGCTGAACGCCTGTAGAAACTGCCAGCTCAACATCTTTCCTGTTGGCCCTTGCAAGTGCAGCAACCTTTGAATCAAGCCCTAATGCGGCTATTTTTTTAACTGCCTGGTACTCCCCATCGCTTGAAATTGGAAACCCAGCCTCTATGACATTTACCCCAAGTTCATTCACCTTTTTTGCAATTTCTATCTTCTCTTCAGAAGTCAGGCTGACCCCTGGGGTCTGCTCACCGTCTCTTAGCGTTGTATCTAGCACTTGCACCCTTGCCAATTTTACTTCTCTAATCCAGCCATTTTTCTTATCTTTTTCCCAACAGCCTCAATTTGAAGATTTTCTATGTCTAGCATCATCTTTTCAAGCCTCTTTCTACTTTCATTAGGATTTCCAGTCCATTCCTTTGCGAACGAACCATCTTTTATTGCTTTTAAAAGATCCTGCATTCTCTCTTTCGTTTGATTGTTTACTATGTATGGACCTTTTGTTATACCACCGTACTTTGCTGTATCACTAACTGCCCTCAGCATTCCTGTAAGTCCAGAGGAGTAAACCAGGTCAACTATGAGCTTCATTTCATGCAGAACTTCAAAGTATGCAAGCTCTGGCGTGTAACCGTTCTCAACAAGTGTTTCAAATCCGGTGTTTATCAAGTACATCAGACCACCAACCAGCACCGCCTGTTCTCCAAATAGGTCCTCCTCTGTCTCCTCGGAAAACGTGGTTTCAAGGACTCCGACCTTCGTTGAGCCTATTGCTTTTGCATAGGAAAGCGCCAGTTGCCTAGCATTGCCGCTGTAGTCCTGCCCCACAGCTATAAGTGATGGCACGCCAAATCCCTGCTGGTAAGCCTCCCTGAGCTTGGGCCCTGGGGATTTTGGCGCAACCATGAACACATCAACATCCTTTGGAGGATGTATCAGTCCAAACCTTATGCTGTAACCATGAGCAAACATTAGCGCTTTGCCAGTATTCAAATTTGCTTCAATGCTTTCCCTGTATACTGTGCCATGCTCTGTATCTGGAATTAGCATACATATAACGTCTGCAGCCTTTGCAGCTTCAGCAATGCTTGCAGGCTTAAAGCCGTCCCTTTTTGCGGCTTCCCATGATTTCCCACCTTCCCTTACGCCTACTGTTACTTTAACACCGGAGTCCTTCAGGTTCAAGGCATGTGCCCTTCCCTGACTCCCGTAACCTATTACAGCTACTGATTTTGCTTTTACTAAAGATGCATTAGTATCCGAATCGTAATATATTTTTACCATTTTCTTTCACCAATGCGGTTATACCCGTCCTTGATATATCCTTTATCTTATATTTACTGAGTTCATTAATAAGTGCATCGGAATTTTGTGGATCCCCACAATGCTCAATGTACACCCCTCCATTTACCGTGAGTTTTGCGCCGTACTTCTTACATATCTCTTCCAGTCCTGCTTCACTTCCTTCCATCCTTATTAGCGTGAGCTCCTTCAGCGTGCATGACTCCTGCGGTGCTTCAACCACTTCATAAACATCTATTATCCTCTTCACTAGCCTGGCGAATGCATCAGCCCCCTCTTCATCTACATCTATTAAAATGACGATCTTGGATTCACCAGGAACATTGGTATTGCCAACGGTGACGCTTTCTATGTTAAAATTTCTTCTCCTGAAAACTGAGGTTATCCTGAAAAGCACTCCGGGTCTATCAGCTGCACGAATAAAAAATATCCTTTTGCTGCTCATACTATCATTTCCCTCAGGCTCTTTCCGGAGGGGACAAATGGGAAGACGTTTTCCTCCGGGGGTATTGGAACATCAATTACAGTTGTAATTTCATTACTTAGAGCTTCCTTGAACGCCCTTCCAAAGTCCTCAGCCCCATTTACCTTAACACCTTCGGCACCATATGCTTTAGCAAGGTATGAAAAATCTGGCGATTCACCAAGCCAAGAAGCAACTATTCTGTTGCCATAAACCATCCTCTGCCATTGGGCTATCATTCCAAGCGTGGAATTGTTAAATATGATAACTATCACTGGTATCCCTTCCTTTACACTTGTTGCGAGGCTGTTTGAAGTCATCTGAAAGCTACCATCCCCTGCAAGGTCTACAACATTTGAGCCAAACTTGGCTACCTTTGCACCTATTGCAGCAGGGAACCCGAACCCCATTGTGCCGAGTCCACCACTGGTTATGAAAGTCCTTGGCTTCAGCGCCTTATAAAACAATTCTGCCCATGCCTGCGTCTGCCCGACTTCTGTTGTTACAATATCGTGATCTGCGAGCTGCCCCCTAACCTCCTTTATTATTAGGGGAGATACTGCCTTTTCTCCAAATACTTTACCATCAAACTGGTCCTTGAGCTCCTTTACTCTCCTGATCCAAGGCGAATTTTCTGAATAAGGCATCATGCTCTTTACAAACTGCAGAATCATAGCGAGCGATTCCTTTACATCTCCTGTTACGGCCAGCTCATTCTTGAGGTTCTTTTTAGCTTCTGTGGGGTCAATGTCAAGGCCTATTATCATCTTTTCTCTCTCAAATTCTCCCGTATCCATTGTCGTCCTGTCAGAGAACCTTGCCCCTATCCCTATTACCAAGTCCGACTCAGTTATGAGCCTGTTGGCATGATAAGTGCCATGCATACCTATTGGCCCGACGCTAAGGAAGTGGGTTTCTGGAACTGCTCCCTTTCCCATCAAAGTACTTGCTATTGGTGCCATTAGTATTTCGGCGAGTTCAACAACCATGGAACCGGCGTTTGCTTTGATCGCCCCACCCCCTACCAATATGATTGGCCTTTGAGCCTGCAGTATGAGCTTTGCCGCCTCCCTTGCCCTTGACGGGTCTGGCTTAAAGCTGGTTTCATATCCTTTGAGTTTTACATTGCTTGAAAAATCCATTTCATCTGACCCTGTCTGAACATCCTTTGGAACATCGACAAGTACTGGACCCTGCCTTCCGGTAGATGATATAAAAAATGCCATCTTTATTGATTCTGGTATTTCTTTGGGAGTAAGTGGCTGAATTGCATACTTGACCACTGGCATATAAACGCCAACTGTATCTATTTCCTGGAATGCATCCTTGCCTATAAATGGTTTTGCAACCTGGCCAGTTATGGCTACTATCGGTGAAGAATCCATGTATGCAGTAGCTACACCAGTAAGCAGATTGGTTGCTCCAGGGCCTGATGTAGCTGAGCACACTCCTACCCTTCCTGAAGCCCTGGCATAGCCGTCAGCCATGTGCGATGCAGATTGCTCATGCCTAGCAAGTATGTGCCTTATTTTACCATCCTTAAGCTCATCATACAGGGGCAGAGTTGCACCACCAGGTATTCCGAATATTACATCTACCCCTTCATTTTCTAGAGCCCTCACTATTGCCCTAGCACCTGACATATAACTATCAGTTTGCATATTACTGGTATGCAAAAATGGTTTTATAAATTTTGAGTATATAATACGTTTATTAAATGAAAATTTTTAATCTAATTTTTGCAATAAAAAACGTAAAAATCTAGTCTTAATTCATATTTTTACGTTAAAATATAGGTAAAATCTATTATAACTGCCTTTAACTTGCATAAAAATTTAATAATTTAAAACTTTGTAGCAATTTATTTATATTTTTAATTTTAACAGTGATTTTTACATATTTTTTATAAGACTCTCAAGCCATTTTTTAATTATACTAACCTGAAGGGGAACAACATAAGCTGAAGCTGTTAATCCAGCTCCCTCAGCTCTGCTTATCATGTCCAGCAAAATTCTTCTTGTTGCAGACCCTGGGTCACTTGAATCTGCTACATTTTCTGGAACTATAAAGCCCTTTTCTGTTAGCTTCATTATAGCATTCTTGTCCTCAAATGCTGGCACTGAAATTAACACTTCGCCAGAAAATCCCAGCTTGCCAAGCATTAAAATATCCTCCTCCTTTGGATACATTTGGGTTACAAAAAACTTTACCCCTGCAGCTATCCTTTCCATCGTTTTGCGCTCATTGGAAATTGCAGCGCCCATGTATTCAATCTCCCTTACTGCGTATGGCAAAAGTTCAGACACCCTCGATACGTGAGATGGTCCCTGAACCAGTAGCATTTGCCTTATCCCAATTACTGACAGTCCCCTCATGTATGATATGTTAGCCGTGATGTCCCGGTGTCCAACTGAAATAGTTGAAATTAGCCTGCCAGTGTATGATTTTTTGATCCGTGCTACAAATGCACAATTGTCAACAGTAACTTTGCCCAGAGGCATGTCTGTAATGTTAAATCCGTTTACAAGCATGGATAAACTGTCGATAAAGTGATAAGAAACACCTAGTGATTTTATGTAATGTGGTGGAACTTCGGCAATTATATCTTGCATTTCAATACAACTGCACTCTTCCTTCTAGTATATCCTGCCAGGTTTGTGGCGCCTTTTCTAGAACCTCCTTTACTATTGACTGCGAATATTCTTTAACCGCTTCGGTACTCATATCAGAAACCGCCTCTACATAAACTGACTGTGGATCGGTGATCGGCTTTCCAATCTGGCTTAGCATATAAACAGATGCGCTGCTTATTTTCTTGTTTTCTTCAACTACCTTTTGAGCTATTCTCTGTGAAAGTATTGTGTAAAGTTTACCTGTATGACTGATCGGATTCTTGCCTGCTGTTGCTTCAAGCGTCATCGGTCTAAGTGGCGTTATAAGTCCATTGGCCCTGTTCCCCCTTCCCACCTGACCGTCATCCCCGCTTTCCGCACTTGTTCCGGTTACCGTAAGATAGTATATCCCCTTAGAGGCATTGTCTGCATTGTTGAGCTTTATCTGCACGTCAAGTTCTGTAACCTTTGAAGCCAATTCACTGAGCTTGCCAATCACTTGGTCCTTGATTTCAAGATATTCCCTGCTGTCCTTTAAAAGCGACGATATCATGGCTGCTGCAACCGTGAGTGTTACTTTCTTTTCATTTCTGAATCCCATAACTTTTATATCTTCACCAACTGATGGAAATTCTGATTTGCCCCTTTCTGAATTGAGGTAATTTTCAGCTTCCAGCACCAGCCTCTCCGTATCCGTAAATGGGTAGAAACCAACTCCAAAGCTTGTATCATTGGACAATGGTATCTCATTTTCAGAGTTGAAATTTCCAACTAAATCTACACTTCCCTGCTTTATCCTGTAATCAACAACTACATGAGATTCTGGGTCAAGGTACCTGAATGTCTTCCTGAGCTCATCCTTTACCACCTTTAATGCCATTGTACCTATAGGCACAACTTCATCTCCAAGCCTGCTTATTGCCCTTCCAACAAGCATTATATATATCGGCTCTAGGACTTCGCCGCCTCCAAACCAGGCCCTTGACTGCCCCCCTACCAGTATTGCCTTGTCAACATTGTGATGAAGTATTTTTCCAGTCTTTTTTATATAGTAATTACTCAATGCTACGCTCAATTTTTCACTCAGGTTATCGCACACTGTATCCGGGTGCCCCTTTCCCTTCCTTTCTACAAATTCCACAGAGGGTTCATTTTTATCGTATCTTTTAGCATTGATAATCATATTTAGGCTCTAAGTAGGTCAGAACGGGTTATTATACCTATCACTTTCCCCATTTTCGTGACAAGCACTGCGCTGTAAAACGTCAATATCTTGGCAATGAGCTCTATAGGGGCAACCTCGTCTACAAGTGGAAATGGTGGTTCCATTACGTCGGAAACTTTCATCTCTTCAAGTTTCCTAAAGCCCTTTCCCTTACCAATTGCTTCCACCATCGACTTTTCGCTAATGCTCCCAACAACTCTCTGCTCCCTGTCAAACACAGGCATCTGACTTATTGAATTTTCGTGCATTACCATGACGGCTTCCTTGATGCTAGCATCACCGTATATCCATATCAACCTATTATTCATTATGGCCGCTGCATTTTGCTGGCTGATTGGCTTCATGGATTCAAGTGCTTTAAATATCTGCTGCACCCTGCTGTATCTTGGGTCAATATTGCCCGATTCGATCTTAGCGATGTATGACTGGCTCAACCCAGAAATTTCCGCAAGCTGACGTTGCGTCAGCTTTAGAACCTTCCTCAGCTTTCTTATATCATTTATGTCATAATACATGTTCATTGAAAATCCTCGAAGCAACAATTACGGAATCCCAAACTGGCGCAAAAGGTGGTGCATAAGGTATGCCAGAGAAAAACAGTTTTTCGGCATCTATTCCGTATGATACTGCTAGGCTCAACGTGCTAAGCCGTCCAAAGATTTCACTTCCAACAAGCTGGGCACCCAGTGGCACTTTCCTTTTTTTATCAAATATTACCTTCATTTCAATTGATTCACTTGGCGGAAAGTAAGATGCCCGTGCATTATGCTTTATCTTAACGGCGTAGTAGTCTATCCCATTTGCCTTTGCCTCTTCTTCATTTATCCCAACGCTGCCAATTTCCATGTCATAGAATTTTGTTATAGCTGCTCCGGCGCTCCCAGGAAACACCATTGACATTCCCGATAGGTTAGACCCGGCAACATATCCCTCCTTGTTGGCTTCAGGTGCAAGGGGCACGTACCTCTTTTTCCCAAGTACAACATCTTTAACTTCCACGCTGTCTCCAGCTGCAAACGCTTCTTTGTTGCTGGTCATTAAATGTTCATCTACCCATACCGCGCCAGTTTCCCCAATCCTAAGACCCATTTGCCTCGCAAGTTCTATGTTTGGTCTGACCCCAAGTGCAAGCACAACTGCGTCAAACCTCTCTGTTGTTCTGCCATCCGAAATCATAACAGCATTGGGTAAATTTTCAACAGATTTAACCTCAAATCCCTCCTTCACTGTAATGCCCTTTGCCTTCATGTAACTAGATATTGTTGATGAAATTTCCTGATCCAGGTTTGGCATTATCCTTTTCATCTCTAGCACTGTAACCAATTTTCCCTGCCTGCTTAGCGCCTCCGCCATCTCTACACCTATGTAACCACCACCCACAACAGCCACTCTACTAGCTCTGGAGAGATTTGCCTTTATCCTGTTACCGTCCTCAAGGTGCCTCACAGTGTACACATTATCACTGTCAAGCCATTTCTTAACTGGAACAAACGGAACCGCCCCTGTTGACAAAACAAGGTAATCGTACTTTGCGCTTCCCTCCCCGGCTTCAGAAACAAATGAAACTTCTGAAGCTCCTGCATCTACAGAGGTAACTCGCGTCCTGATGTGTACATCGATGTTCCTCTCCCTAGTAAAGAACTCCGGAGTATAAGTTACCAACTGATTTATGTCCTTGACAGTGTCTTCGACATAGTATGGAACACCGCAAGGGGCATAAGAAACATATGAAGATTCTTCAAAAACCTTTATAGACGAATCAGGTAGGAGTTTCCTTATTCTTGAAGCCGCACTCATCCCTGCAGCCCCACCACCTATAATAATTATATTTTTCATGCTAAATACTTCTTCCATCCTACCTTTAAGTTTTTGTCAACTACCCATGACCGTGAGTACCTTGCTTCATCAGCCAAACTTATTGTCCTCGCAGCAGAGGTTCAATCCATATATAACAAGTTCCTGACCCATTTTTATTGATTGCAGCCCTGCACCTTTCTTACATCTACACCAACGTACACTAGCTTGCATAAGGCTGCATTCACTCATCCAAGCCCCATTAGCAGCTCAGATCCGTCACATGCACAGTCGAAAAGACCATGTTTAACATGGACTGCTAGCCAATATAGTATGGAAGGCATCTATCATAAAATCACACATACAGAACGACTTCTCCAGGAGGAGGAAGAGCCT
>JARVJW010000121.1 GCA_029775955.1 Nitrososphaeria archaeon
CTGGAAGCAGAGGGATACCAGAGGTTCTGGGCATACTACATGAACCAGAGGGCAAAGCAGTTGGTGAAAGCGATGAACTGATCAGAAATCCTAGAAGAGATCTGAGAATGATAAGCACTCAGGGATATTTGTTCAACAGAGCACAATTTATCCTAATTTTTAAATAATCAGCACAACTTTTAATTAATGCAACAAAGTACATTGGCCGGGAATAATTAATTAATGCAACAAAGCAACTAAAGGTTAAAATAGTCAGTTAGAATATCTAATCATTAGAGAGTGAAATTAATATGTCAGTGCCTCTGGAAGAGGCGGCTAAAGACATATTTGAAGTAGTCCCCCGTCATCATGAGGGAAATACACTCCGTAATGCGCGGCAAAAGGCCCCCGCTCCTGACGGTGCCCCAGTACAGGGCGCTGGCCTTCGGGACCGAATTACTCCTTATCCTGATGATCGGCTTTATGCGCCTTCCATCGAGGAAGTAAATTGAAGTTGGCCTTGGAATCGTACGTCCATCCCCGAGGACCCTGCTTACCCTGACGCTCTCGCTGGCCCTGTTGACCAGCCTTCTCAGCCTCCTTCCGTCCCCAACCTTATCCGACGATGCGTTCATGGACACCACCTGCTTGGTCTTGATGTCCACCGCAAAGTGGATCTTCAGGTATCACTTCTTCACCTTCCAGACATATCTTATCCAATCTCCCGTATTGTGTACCTTGATCCTTAAGCCGTCCACAGCTATGGTGACCAGTGAGCCCGATTTTATCAGCGTCTCGTCCAGCCTTATGTCCAGCCCGTTCGTCCTCCTGTCCAACGTGGAGTAGTCGGGCACACTCAGCCCTTCAATTTGACAGGAAGTGGATGAACCCCTCAGTCTGTCTACACGGCATTCTGAACAGCAGCCTGACGAATGCCAGAACCTGATGTAGGACTCAGGGTAGGGCTCACCCACTCACCCCCCCTTACGAGGGCCTCGTTGTATTCTGGCCAGTTTCTCTCGTAGACCATATAATACGTTACACACGGTATGTATAAGCATAGTTAAATCAAAATCGCTTGATAATCAGTTCAAAACGTACAACACAATACCAGTTTTAAAAGATTTATTTAGCGCTTTGGCCCATACTGAGTGGTTTGATTGCCGCAGATGAACCTGTTGGAACCCCTTTGGCGTTAGATTTTGGTGTGTGGAGACAACATCGTTCGTATTGGCTTTAGAGGATAACTTCCTTTTCCTGTTGGGCTTCATTGGTTTGTTCATACTTAAAGCGCATAAGCTAATGAAACCCTAAATGGATTGCTCTAAAAGAAATGTTGCGGAACTACTGATAAATTGTGTTATGTTTATATTTGATAAAAACGTTCCCAATGCAAGAATTGAAAATTAAGCTTATTTCAATAGATGTAGATGGCACAATAACTGACAAAGACGGTATAATAAACACAAAAGCAATCGATTCGCTCAGAAAAATAGTATCACTGGGCATTCCAGTATTTTTAAATACTGGAAGGAGTGTTTGGGAAAACTACACACTTTCCCATTTTTTGGGATTTAGCAGGTTTGGAATTTCTGAAAACGGCGGTGTTATATTTTATGATGAACCCACGCGTGTAGCCGTGCTTGGGGAGATAAGCGATGCTTACCAGGCATATGCTGTTTTAACAAAGGAACTTGATGGTGTAATTATCAATCAAAGAATGCCACGGTTAACCGAAATTATACTTGAAAGAAACATAGATCTTGACAAGGCAAGTAAAATATTACAAAAATACAATACTAATGCAAAAATAGTGGACAGTGGTTACGCTTACCATCTTTCTTCGGCACACATAAATAAGGGGTATGCCCTTAAAAGTCTTTGTAAAATGCTTAACGTTAAACTCGATGCTGTTGCAAGCATAGGTGATAGTGCAGTTGACATACCAATGTTGGCGACTTCTGGCGTTTCGTTTTGGGTAGCCAAAAATACAAAATTATTAAGAGATGGAGGTTTAAATGACCGCGTAGTTGTGTCACCTGAACCTGGACCTCAAGGTGTAATTTACGCTGCAGACTGGTTGATAAAAAATGATAAGTTATCTGTCTGAGATAAACGACATAAAGCGGGCTTCAGAAAGAGCGCTGAAAAGTATTGGGTTACAAGTTAATTTTACTGTTTCTGAAACAACTATGCCTAGTTTTGGTGACATAACTACAAACGCCGCATTTTTAATTTCGAAAGCAAAAAAAGTATCCCCGTCAGAAGCAATTACCCTTTTTCTGACGAATTTTGCTCCAGCATCTCAGGAACTTATAAAGGTTGCGCCCCACCCCAATGGGTTTATAAATTTTTGGCTAAATACTGAGTTTTTTAATAAATTTATAAATAATATCATTTCTCAAAAAGGTTTCGGCCACGTTGATATTATGCCACAAAAAATAGCAATAGAACACACCAGTGTAAATCCAAATAAGGCCCTGCATGTTGGGCACGCAAGGAACGTCATAATAGGCGATACTTTTTATAGATTACTTAAAAGGCTTGGGCACCACGTTATCGTATTAAATTATATAGATGATACAGGAATTCAGGTCGCGGATTTATTGATTGGATTTAAAGAAATGGGGTTCAACGTTGATGGGGACGATCAAAAGTTCGACCATTACTGCGGTGATGTGGTTTATGTTAAAGCAAATAAAGTAATTGAAAATGATTTGCGCTTAAAGAAAATCAGGTCAAATGTCCTTAAAGAGCTTGAAGGGGGGGGTGAAATTTACACTTTCGCTAATCATATAGTATCACGAGTCGTAAGCGAACAGCTCAAAAGTTCTTGGAATCTCGGAGCAAGATATGACCTTCTAAATTGGGAAAGCCATTTTTTGCATGCAGGATATTGGAATAAAGTGTTTGACATTCTAAAGTCAAAGGGGGCCGTTCAATATATCTCTGAAGGCAAAAATGCTGGATGCTGGACCCTAAAAGGAAAAAAGGTTCTTGTAAGGAGTGACGGCACTACGGTCTATACTGCTAAAGACCTAATTTATGCTGCTTGGAAGCTGGGCATAGTCAATGATGTATTTGGATATAGTGTTTTCGCAGATCAGTGGGATGGCACCCCACTAATGACCACCGTTTTAAATAAAAACGGTGTTAAATTGTATGATTCGGTAGATGTAAGTTACATCGTAATAGACCAAAGGCAGGAGCCTATACAACAGATGATAAAAGATGTCATTGAGGACATTGACCCCAACAAAAAATATAAAATTATCTCATATGGACTTGTTGCGTTATCGAAAAACACTGCAGAGAAAATTAACGCAAATATAGGAAATGAAAGGTTCGTTCATATGTCAGGACGCAGTGGAATATTCTTTAATTTAGATGACCTTTATCTCATGGTAAAGAAGACTGCAACTGAAATAATTAATAAGAGAAATGCATCATTAGAAAACAAAGAGCGTGTGGCCGAAGGAATAGCGGTTTCTGCAATAAGGTATTCCCTTTTAAGAATAGACTTGGAAAAACAGATAATTTTTGATATTGACGATGCACTTAAGCTAGAGGGAGATACTGGTCCTTATTTGCAGTATTCTTTAGCTAGAGCCATAAAAATTGTAGAAAAGTTTGGTTCAATTAAGATTCCTTGTGACGTTGGGGTTTTAAACTCAGAAGAAGAAAGGGAATTATTGCTAAATTTAACCAAATTTGATTATAAACTTATCAAATCGTATGATGCAGTTTCATTATCTACTATTGCTAGCTATGCCCATGAACTTGCTGCGCAGTTCAATGTATTTTATGAAGGGCGCAGGGTTATAGATGAGAAGAATGAACAGATAAGAAATGCCAGGGGTTGTGCAGTTCTGGCATTTACTTACATAATGAATGACCTGTTGCAAATATTGGGAATACCAATTCTAAAGGACCTGTAAAATTTTGTTATTTGATACAAGGCAAATTTATATTATAATGCAGCGGTTTTGGTTTCCCCATGAGCTCTCGTGGTGCTTCTTTCATTCCCTGCAGGGCATAAAAGAACGAATTCCATAACTTATCCAATAACTTTAATGCCTTTTTTGCCGACTAAACCTTATAATTATCAAAATTTTTCATAGCCTTATTTGGTGTCTTATCAATATCTTGTTGAAAAACTCTTGCATTGTTCCATAATTGGCTTAGTTATAGAAGTTCTTTAGACGAAAGGGCCTATTGATGTTTTTATTTTCATGAATCCTGATTTATGCAACCAATTTGACTTTAATAACTAGCCCCCAACGTTATTAATATTTTACAACCTTTATTAAGTATATTGTGTTTTGAGTTATATTTCAGTTTATTAGTTCATAAATTCAAACTCTTTAGCGTTTCATCTTCTTTTATTGTTTTAATTACTGTGCTTTTATCTAATGCCAAGCTTATTTTTTTTGACCTTCCATACCTGCCTCTGTTAATTACTGGAGCGCTTATTAAGCCAAGCATATCTAGTTCATTAATAATAGCACTAACTCTCCGCTGTGTTAATGGTTGTATTCCTAAATTTTCGCATATTTTTATATACTTAATGTAAATGTGGCCAGTGTTTTCAGTATCTTGTAAAGATACTATTGTTAACAAAACAAGTTTTTCTTGTATAGGTAAAGATGAAATCGCTTCACTAACTTTGTCCTGTTCCATATTTTTTGAAGCTTCTTGAACATGCCTTATTTCTATTTTTTTAGCGTTTTCCCTTTCTGCTAATTCTGCAGCAACTCTTAGTAAGTCTACCGCCCTTCTGGCATCTCCGTGTTCTCCTCCCGAACGTGCAGCTATTAAATTAATAACATCGTCTGTTATAGCGTTATCTATAAACGCTATGTTAGCCCTTTCTTTAAGTATATCTTTCAATTCTTCCACACTATATGGTGTAAAAAAAACTTCTTCGTCATGTAAACTACTATAAACTCTGGATTCTAAATAATCTTTGAATTTTATGTCGTTAGATATCCCTATTATGGAGATGAAGCTGTTTGAATCTGCATAACTACCATATCTTGTTAATTCATATAATAGATCATTTCCTGCATCTTTTTTTAAAGGCGAATTTACTAGAAAATCAACTTCATCTAATACCAATAAAAGTCTTATTTCGTTTTCTTTTAAATAACTAAAAATCCTTTTTTGTACTTCACTAACTGAAAGTCCTGTAAATGGTACTTTAATTTTTAATGAAAGTGCAATATCAGATAGTACTCTATATATTGTACCACTAGTTCTGGAGTTTATATAACTAATAATTATTTTATCGTTATTTTTCTTACCTTCTAGTGCTTTCATAACAAACTTTGTCACCATTGTTTTTCCTGTGCCAGTTTTACCATAAATAAATAAATTTGATGGTTTAATCATGTTTAGTACTGGCGATAGGACTGAAGCTATTTTTTCTGTCTGGATGTCCCGATAAAGTATTTTGTTTGGTATATAATCAAGCTTTAATACGTCAGAGTTCTTGATTAGCCGGTTTCCCTTAGTTGCGTTTTCAAACACTTTATCTACTATATCAAAACTATCCATATCAGTACCCCACAGTTTCCACTGGAACATATCTATTATTAAATTTAATTATAAATAATAAAATATAAAATATAAAATATAAAAAGTAAAAGTAAAAGTCAATAAAAATAGACTAATGATTCTTATTATAAATAAATTTATTCAATAGATGCAGTGGAAAGAAACGGGTAGGGAATCGACGCATAATAAAGCCAGAAGACGTTATTTGAATGTTTATAATTTATCATTATTTTAGGCTAGTATATAAAAACGGGGTTATGTAACACCCAGTTTATTTTATATGAGTTATATTTAATGTACACAACCACCATTTTCACCTCAAACCAACGCTGTGCCCTTCTGCTTACTATTATATGAGACTTAAATTAACATCACAATGATCTCTTCAACCAAGGAAGCTTAAACCTACAGACGATTCATATATTTTACCTTTAAGATGAATGATAATCTAAATTATAATTTAAATGTTAAATGATGAAAACCATGGTGCCATGAAAATGTTACGCCTAGTTTCTAGTTTTACTCTTCAGAAAGCACGTTAATAATTTATGTATAATATTATGAAAAATATTACACAATTCATTTTTTAGCACTTTCTCCGAATGCACAATGCCTTCATCTAATAAAAGTATTGACTACGACCCATACACTTTGTAGCCTACCATTTTATTGCTAGTCTGGTTTGCTTCAAAGTGGGCACATATATATTTATATTTACTTCATAGTACTTTGTTGCATAAACTGATTATTCCCACCTAATGAGCAAATTAACAAAGTGTCCCTTTGCCCAGCTTACCCGAGCCACAGCAATATGCCTCCACAATATTATATGTAAAAATGGCTATTATTTTATTGAATATTCCTGCATCAAGCGCTGATGGCACATGTTTGTTAACAAATTGGCTACATAAACTGGCAACCGTTAATATTTGTTAACATGCAATGGCCCTCATAATCATAGTTGATGTTTTTAATGAACAACCTCGCCCTTACAGGGGTTCTTGCTTCATAGGAACAAGCTTGCTTCGCAGTAGAGGCAGTTCTTCCACGTGTTGTTCTAGGCCCACAACAGAATGTTGCGAGCAACATCCCTGTCAAGGATGAGTCAAGGCACGAATGCGTAAGTTTCTTCAGAACCATACAAGAGCATTTCTAAGATGTCGCTGGATTGATTACCAGTCCGACACGCCCCTCTGCCTTGTAGGCAGTTAGTAGGCGAAGTTGTTCCCAAGAGTCCATTATTGCCGATGCTATGTTGTGATTCTTTGTCATGTTTAAAATTTGAAAGTTTTCAAATACAATCAATTTGTTATCCTTTGTCCTAAAGCTTGTGAGCGAAATCGTCTCTCTGCCTCCTGACCTGCACAGGCTTTGGCAAGTTGTAGACGATTTCAGAAGACTGAGCTGTCGTTAAAGGTGTTGCTGTACAGCAGGTCCATATAAGATTGGCAGAAGGTATCCACGGGCAGGAGCTGCATTAACATCAGTTGGGCTGCAAATTACGGATTATCTACTAATATTTTATTACTAAGCGTTATGGTATTCAAGATACCTACGTCAACACCGACTTAACCTCTGCCTTTGGCATAAACCCGAAGTATTTTTTAGTTTTTATTACTCTATGCTATTATATCTAGACACCATTTTATATGAACCATATAAAACTTGAATTGATAACATTGGTAAATTTCACGGCAAAAGCTTGACGGAACAACCCCTATATTTCCACTGGAGCCATTGCAGAGCAGATTAACAGTAAAAAAGCCTAAACAACCCCTATATTTCCACTGGAGCCATTGCAAGTGCAACAAAGCGGGCACCCAGATGTTAATTTAATAGCGGTTTGTCAAATTAAGTATGCGTACAGTTTGATAACAAGTTAACAATTTTTGCTGTTAATAGTTTTTATGCCCTTTAAGTTAAGATATGGTAAGATTTGCAGCGCAAGGCCATTAAATTAGAATTCGAAGATAACGGCGGAGCTAAATACTTTTTTAAACTAGAGGGTAGCGTTTCAAGAGATAAAATAATAAGGTTGCTTGATATGTACGAAATAATTTCTGAATCAGAAAGTAAAAAAGCACCAACAACAGAAAACTCAATAATAAAAAGAATTGAAATGATCATAAATGATTTTTCAACAAAAAAGTTTTCATCTAAAGCTATGTTAGAGGCATATGAAGATAGATTTAATGAAAGTATTAAACTCAGTATTATATCAACATATTTGAGGCGGCTTTCAGATAAAGGGCAACTTATAAGGGAAAAAAGAGGAAAAGAATGGATCTACTATCACCCTGAGTTAGTAAAGGTATTAAATAAAAGAATACACGATAATTGAAAAACATTCAAAGTTCAAGCATTAAAATTATAAAGCACTTAATTAAATGACATATAGTTATGTTAAAAAACTACGATAAACTCGGTTCACTAAAATTAGTTAGTAAAACTGAAGAGCTTAACAAGATAAGAGTGCAAATAACAAGCAACATAAGCGGTTTTATATTTAGAGAATTTGGAATAAATGAACCTAAACAGGGTGATATCATAGACGTTGAATCTTGGTTAGGTACATTGATGATAAAAACCGGATATGCTAGGATAATAACTGAAGATTTTGAAAACGAAGTACTTAATTCACTGAATAGAGAAAAACTGATAGGACAATATCAACTAAGCGGCATCAAACCAGATTTTTATATTAAACTTAAAACTCTTCTTTCTCATAAAGAAAAAACGGAAACTGGTAAAATACGAATGTATGCCATGGACCTTGTCACTTTAAGAACAAATAAAATAGTGCAATTAGCTCTGCAGGGGGCGCAATATGAAAAGCTCTCCAACGTTTTAACGCCTGAGGAAACAATTTTTTTTCAAGAAATAAGGGAAACGGTAGAATATTGGAAAAGGAGAATGTTAAGTGAAATTTAATGGTATACTCAGAATCAAAATTATATGATCAGTTCGAGTTTTTCTTAAAAAGTTATAGATCCCTGGACGGTAGATTATTATATAGGGAACAAATTACAAGGCTTGCATCAGAACAGAAACGATCTATTGTAATAAATTACCAGGACATAATTAAATTTGATCCAGAACTAGCAGTTTCCCTTGTAGAATCTCCTGGTTTAGCTATCGGAGAATGCACGAAAGCCGCAATTGAAACACTAAAAATAGAGAACTTTGATTACGCTCAATCCATTGAAAGGGAATTTAAAGTAAGGATACGAGGACTCCCTGAAAGGCTAAATCTTCGTAATATAACTTCAAAGTACATTGATAAACTAATATCCTTGGGCGGAATGGTCGTGAGAACTTCAGAAATAATGCCACTCCTGAAGGTAGCGGCATTCATATGCCCAAGCGGTCATGTAACCTACGTCATTCAAAAAGATACTCTGTTAAAACTTCCCTCTAAGTGTTCCCAGTGCAACGAAACAAGGAATTTTGACTTAGATCGTACCAAAAGCGTTTTTACTGACTTTCAGATTTTGAGGATACAAGAACTTCCAGAAGAATTGCCGCCCGGTCAGCTGCCCCAGTATATAGATATTGAAATTGACGGTGATGTCGTAAATGTTGCCAGACCAGGTGATAGAATCATAGTGACAGGCATTATAAGGGCAGAGGGAGAAAAAAACAAAAAAATAATTCAGTCGAGCCTTTTTAAGATAAAACTAGAGGGACTTTATATAGAAGAATTAAGCCGCTCTAACGAAAGAATAGAAATAACCCCTGAGGATGAAGAAAAAATTAAGGAGCTAACTAAAACCCCAGACCTGTATCAAAACTTGATATTCTCGTTGGCACCAGGGATATATGGCCATAATGAAATAAAGGAAGCATTACTTTTAATGTCAGTTGGATCCCCCCAGGTATTTCTTCCTGACGGCCAAGCTTTGAGGGGTGATATTAATGTATTACTTGTTGGTGACCCAGGCACAGCCAAATCAGAGCTTTTAAAATATGTTTCTAGGCTGGCACCAAGAGCATTATATACAAGCGGGAGAGGGTCTACAGCCGCTGGCCTTACTGCTGCAGTTGTAAAAGAAGCAAACGGAATGATGATGCTCGAAGCTGGAGCTGTTGTGCTTGCAGATCAGGGAATAGCGTGCATAGATGAGTTCGATAAGATGAAACCAGAAGATAGGGGCGTCCTGCACGAAGTTATGGAACAACAATCATATCACCCATCTTTTGAAATTTCATTAGCTAACGGAAGTAGGATGGCAATTGGCTCATTTGTGGATGATCTTTTTAAAAAGAATCCCTTAATGGTGATTCAGGGCAAGGATTGTGAGATATTGCCAGTTATAGGAGGGCCAGAAATTCAAACATGTGAGATAATAACGGGAAAAATAGTTAGAACACATATTCACAGAGTTAGTAGGCACAAAGCCCCAGAGAAATTTGTGGTTATTAAATATTCAAACGGCCGGCAGATCATAGTAACTCCTGAGCACCCTGTATTTGTATACAGGGGAGGCGATTTTATAACCACCGTGCCTGCCATTGAGATAAAGAAATATGATTATGCGCCAGTTCCAATAAAAATTCCAAACTCTTCAGATGTGGTACTTCTCAAAAAACCCAGCAGCACAGAGCAAACGGACAAGGAGATGCATCTGCCTGATTCACTTTCTCCAGAACTATCAAAATTGCTTGGATTCCTTATTTCAGGAGGCAATTTTTATACAGGCAATTCATACGAAATTAATTTCTCAAATGCTGACCCAGCCCTGCTAAAAAGCGTTGAAAAACTTTTTAATAATATTTTTCACCTGGTGCCCTCCATTCAAGTCAAAGGTGGGGTTACTATTCAAAGATACATATCAAAACCCCTGTTCATGTGGTTTAAAGAAAACTTCCCAGAAGTTCTCGCTAATGAAAGAGAAAAAAGAGTCCCTTATAAAATTCTCGGTTCTTCGGTGAAAAACACACGTGAGTTTCTCGCTTCAGCATTCCTTTGTGACGGTTATGTTAAAACAACAGCTATTTGCTATCGAACAAGGTCCCCAAAGCTTGCTGAAGATTACCAGGACCTTCTACACAAACTCGGCATAATGTCCCGCATTACTCATGATGATTTAAATAACTTTTTTAATGTATGCATGACCGATAATTTTGCTCACTATTTTATAAATCAGGTTAGCGAAGATTTAGACAAGAGACTAGAAAAGGTAAGGACCTTAAACAAAAACCGTTCATGGGTTACTGAAGGGGACGATGTACTTCCCCCTCAAATTGTAAGCAAGATAATCAATCTTATGGATGCTCTAGGGCTAAAGCAATCAAATTACTTCCATGGGCACACCCAATTTGGAATAAATCGCCGTGTTATTGAAAAATGCCTGACGGAAATAGAAAATAAAATCAAAAAATTTGAAGCGTTTTCGTCATCGTCCTCTCCTTATTATAATCTAAGGCAAGACAGAAAAAAAATTGGAATATCACAACAGAAGTTAGCCACTATTTGCAAGATAAAACGAACAAGTATCTCTTATCTTGAAAAAGGCAGGTACGATGCCAGTTCCCAGATAATGGTTCAAACTCTTCGTAAAAAGGTAAAAGAATATTCAAAGGGGCTTCAATTAGAATTGCAGAAGGTCAAATCACTTATCAAGTACGAATTTATACAAATAAGCGCTACCGAGATAGTTAAAAACGAGGGTAATCTAAAGTGCGATTGGGTTTATGATATAACGATTGAGCCAACTCATAACTTTATTTCGAAAGGATTAATTCTTCACAACACGGTAAGTGTTGCTAAGGGAGGTATAGTAGCTACACTTAATGCAAGAACATCTATAGTAGCAGCCGCCAACCCACTGTTGGGAAAATATGACACCTACAAAAACTTATATGAGAACATTAATTTGCCAATACCACTTTTGAATAGATTTGATTTGATATTTATTATCAGGGATATACCAAACAGGGAAACTGACGAAAAATTAGCTGACCACATACTCGAGATAAGAAAAAAAAGCGACTACGTATATCATCCCCCTATAGAGTTTAATTTATTAAGAAAATACTTGGAATACGTAAAAAGAGCAAACCCCAAGCTTTCAGTTGAGGCATCTGAAAAAATCAAAGCTTTCTACTTGGAAATGAGGGGGTCTAGCCAAGAAGGAACAATAGCAATTACAGCAAGGCAACTAGAAACTCTTATAAGATTGACTCTTGCTCGTGCAAGGTTGTTACTAAAAGAAAATGCGGATGCTGAGGATGCAACCAGGGCGCTAGAACTGTTAAAATCTATGCTTGAAACAGTAGGCGTTGATGTAAGAACCAAAAAATTCGATATTGGAGGTATATTGCAGGGAAAACCAGCCAGTGAAAGGTCGCAACTGCAAATAGCACTGGAAACATTCACAAAACTATGTGGTCCAAAAAATATGCCAGTTGAAGAAAAGACCATAATTGATGAACTTATCAAAACTGGCAAGTTTACCAACGAAGATGCAGTAAGAATAATAACAATAATGCTTAGAAATGGCCAAATATATGAAAAAGAATGGGGAAAATATAGCCTTGTTTAAACTAATACATTATTTGAATTAAAAATACAAAATATCGGCTGTGGGGTAAAATTCCGCAGATAGGGTCCCCACACCGTCGTGCATGGGCACGGCGGTTAGCCGGCGCTATATGTATGAAAGGACGAATTTTTTAACTTCGCTTTTTATAGCATGGTGGAACTGCACAACGCCAATATCCAATTAAAGCTGAAGGACATGAGCTATTACATAAGAATACCTCAAAGAGCACCCGAAGAAGGAGAGGGACTGGAGGACCTATGAGCAGCAGTACGCCAGAAGGATAAGGGAAGGAGGCCATGAGGATGCTGGAGCCGCTGATACACGAAGCCGTGACCACCATAGGGGTGTACCAGGAAGGTGAGACAAGGGGAAGGCCAGAGATGCTCACCCTTGAGCAGAAGGTCAAGCTGCTGCTGACAAGCAGCTCGTAGGTGAATCAAACAGGATGTTCACCAACATGCCGGATATATTCTCCATGGTGTCCGGGATGGACGTGTCGTACAAAACGGTGGAGAGGCTGTATTCTGACGACATGATCATGATGGTGCTACACAACCTGCTCATGCTAAGAAGAAAGGGAATGGGGTCACCATGTCCGACACCGCCGTGATGGGACACTCCTTGACCATCAAGAGGAATTATGAATCCTACGCGCAGAAGCTGAAGGAGTGGGCAAAGGAGGATCACAGGGTGAGGCTCTTCGCCTACACCTTCACCATAATGGACCTGAAGACCAGGCTGTACCTGGCCTGCGGCTCAAGCCTGAAGAAGGAGGCATTCGAAGGCGCCATGTCCATGCTCTCCCGCGTCGATGTCAGCCTGAGCTCCATGAGGCTTGATAGGTATTATTCCTACCCTACGTACGTTGATGCTTTCGGTGCAGGTACAGTGTACATAATACCCAAGAAGAATTCAACCCTGAACGGCTTCCAGAAGTGGAAGGATACCATGAAGGATTTCATAAGGTACACCATAAGCTATCTGGAACAATATCATAAAAGGAGCAACTCCGAGTCCGGCTTCTCACAGGACAAGATGCTCGGCTGGACGGTCACACAGAGGAGAGAGGACAGAATTGAAAGCGCGATGCTATGCGCCGGTTCACAATCTATTCAACTTTGAGAGGTAACCATGCAAGAATAGCATCCCACACTCCAAAACATCATGCTGTGTTGAACAAATATTTAAGTGACCTGTAGCTCCAGGAGCTTTTTTTCCTTCCTGCTAGGAATAACTTTCCACAGGACCACAATTGCGCCCCTTTTTCTCAGGTAAGAGACAACCTTTCCCCGATCCTCCTCTCTTATCATTGAACACGCCCTTGGAATAACGTATGTTCCTGATCTTGTCAAGCCTTCCTTGATCTGTATCTTCCATGGTGAGAGTAGCTCTCATACCGATCACGGTAGAACTTTGAGATCTCTCCGCTGCTCCTGTCATCTCAGAGTGAACGATATCAGGCCGTTTCCACAACAACTGGAAGGTTTCTAAGAATATAAATATATGCCTGTTGTATACTGCAATTAAGGTGGGGAAAACCTTACAAGGACAGGAGAGACTGGAAGGCATACAACGAGGAACTGGTGATAAGGGGAACATTCCTCTTTGATCTCGATTTCGCTGATCAGTGGGATTCCGAGCTGAAGCACATAAATCTGGAAAGGATCTACATACCGCTTCCCGGAATGAAATTCATGATGCTCTGGAAGCAGCATCTTGACTATCGCGGTATTGCAAGATCAATGCAGAGTAAGGGGCTCCTGAATACGGCGATTATACAACCATATGGTACCGCATCCATGACATGGTACCGGGCCTGGAACATGCAGATCAACCGACGGTACAGGCATGAAGACAGGCAACGCAGGATCATACAGGATATGGTGATCCAGATGCAAGGCAGAAGAAGCACCTCATAATCACCGCCGATGTGCGGACAAAGAAGATCATAGGAATAAAGGTGCACACAGAGGGTTCAGGTCCATCTGAACCAGAGACTGCGGAGAAGCACTTGAGAGATGCAGTGCTGAGGGGAGTGAAAGTTGGTGCATTGGTGACGGTGCATTCGATACCAACGATCTCATGCATTTAATAGG